>DASTKY010000141.1:0-7642 GCA_035715495.1 Gaiella sp.
GGAGGCGCTGCTCGACCGGGTGCGGCCCGACGCGATCCTCGGCGCCAACGACCTCCTCGCCGTCGGGGTTCTCGCCGCGTTGCACGAGCGCGGGCTCGACGTGCCGGGCGAGGTGGCGCTCGCCGGGATGGACGACAGCGCGCTCTGCGAGCTCACCTGGCCGTCGCTCACGTCGGTCGACCTCGGCTCGGCCTCGCGGGCACGGATCGCCGCCGAGCTCCTGCTCGACCGGATCGAGGAGCCCGACCGCGAGCCGCGGCTCGTCGGCGTCGACCCCCGGCTCGTCGTCCGCGCCTCGACGGGAGCAGCGTGAGCACGACCGCGAGCGCAGGAGGCGGCTTCCGGCGCCGCAGCCGCGGGCGGGCGGGCTCGCAGATGTCCGCGGCCGAGACGTTCCTGCTGGTCATCCCCGCCCTCCTCCCGATCGTGATCCTCAGCGTCGCGCCGCTCGCGCGCGGCATCTACCTCGCCTTCACGGACGCGCGGGCCGGCCTCGGCGTCCCGACGAACTTCATCGGCGTCGACAACTTCCGCGAGCTCGCCCACGACGACCTCTTCATCAACTCGTTCAAGATCGGGCTGATCTGGGCGACGGCCGTGACGGCCATCCAGTTCTTCCTCGCCCTCGGGCTCGCGCTCCTCCTCAGCCAGAGCCTCCGCGGCCGCTGGCTCGCCCGCTCGCTCGCCCTGATCCCGTGGGCGATGCCGCCCGTCGTCGTCGGGATCATGTGGAAGCTCTTCTACCAGCCGCAGGCCGGGATCCTGAACGAGACGCTGCGGCGCGCCGGCCTGCCCGGAGAGAACATCGACTGGCTCTCGAGCTTCTCGTGGGCGCTCCCCGCGGTGATCCTCGTCGGCGTCTGGGCGGGCATGCCGCAGACGACGATCGCGCTGCTCGCAGGGCTCCAGTCGATCCAGGACGACATGCACGAGGCCGCTGCGGTGGACGGCGCGACCACGTGGCAGCGCTTCCGGACGATCACGCTGCCCCAGCTGAAGCCGGTGATCATCGCGATCACCGCGCTCGACTTCATCTGGAACTTCAACTCCTTCGGGCTCGTGTACGTCCTCACCGAGGGAGGGCCGGCCGGCAAGACGGAGCTACCGATGCTGTTCGCGTACAACCAGGCGTTCAAGTACGGCGAGTTCGGCTACGCCGCCGCGCTCGGCTGCACGATGGTCGCCGTCATCGCGAGCGTGCTGATCGTCTACCTCTACGGCCGCGTCCGGGAGTCGACGGCATGATCGTCTCGCCGAACCAGAAGCGGACGCGATCGGCGCAGTACGTCGCGCTCGCGCTCTACGTCGTCTTTCTCGGCTTCCCGCTCCTCTGGATGCTCTCCGTCTCGCTCAAGGGGCCGCGCGAGCTCGTCGAGCTGCATCCGTCGTTCATCCCCGAGAACCCGACGCTCGAGAACTACCGCATCGCGCTCGACGACAACGAGCTCGTGCAGAGCGCGATCAACAGCCTCAAGGTGGCCTTCGCCTCGGCGATCGTGACGATCCTCGTCGGCCTGCCCGCCGCCTACGTCCTCGCCCGCCGGCGCGGGATCCTGACGAGCATCGGGATCGGCTGGATCCTCCTCAGCCAGATGTTCCCGCTGATCCTGATCATCATCCCGCTCTTCCTGCTGCTGCGGGACATGGGCCTGACGAACTCGCATCTCGGGCTCGTGCTCGTCTACGCCGTCTGGGCGCTCCCCTTCGTGCTGTGGATGCTGCAGAGCTACGTGCGCGGCATCCCGCGCGAGCTCGAGGAGGCGGCCCGCGCCGACGGGGCGACGCGGTTCCAGGTGCTGACCGGGATCGTGGCGCCGCTGCTCCTGCCCGGCATCGTCGTGACGACCCTCTTCGCCTTCATCACGGCGTGGAACGAGTTCTTCCTCGCCCTCGTCGTCCTCCAGACACCTGACCTCTACACGCTGTCACTCAAGCTCAAGCAGTTCGTCGGGATCGAGGGGATCGTGCGGCTCGGGCCGCTCGCCGCCGCCTCGCTCCTCGCCACCATCCCGAGCCTCGTCCTCTTCGCGGTGATCCAGCGCTGGCTCACCCGGGGGCTCATGTCGGGCGCGGTGAAGGGCTGATGCACGGAACCACCTGTCGAACGAACGGCAACCCCTGGCGCCGGGGACGGCGTCACGACCACGAAAGGCGGGTCACATGAGGAGGAAGATCATCGGCTTCGGGGCGGTGATCGTGGTGCTGGTCGCGCTCGCCACGGGCGCGGCGCAGGCACGGAGCGAGGCCGCGACGGTGAACCTCACCTTCGCGACCTACGTCTGGCAGCCGACGACGGTTGCCGCGACGAAGACGATCGTCGAGAACTGGAACAAGACGCACCCGAGCATCCAGGTCTCGATCGTCCCGGTCGACGTCAACTCGGTGCACGACAAGCTGCTGACGAACTTCGTCGGCGGGACGGCCGCGGACGTGATCCACGACGAGGCGGCCGACATCGCGGGCTTCACCCAGCAGGGCTACCTCGCGAACCTCTCGCCGCTCATCACGAAGCAGTTCAAGGCCTCGATCCCGAAGGCGCTGTGGGACACGGTCAACTTCGGCGGCAACCGGGTCACGGGCGTGCCGATCCTGATGCAGACCTACAACGTGTTCGCGAACATGGACATCCTCAAGGCGGCGGGGATCAAGGCCCCCACTGCCAAGAGCCCGTGGACCTGGCAGCAGTTCCGGGCCGTCTCCAAGCGGCTCACGAACGCCAACCGCTTCGGCGTCTGCTGGGGCCTCCGCTCGCCGACCGCTGCCATCCAGACGATGGCCCTCAACTTCGGCGGGCAGTACTTCTACCTCCAGAACGGCAAGTGGGAGTTCCGGCACGGCGCCGCCGAGCAGGCGGTCGTCAAGAACATCCACGACATGATCCACGTGGACAAGAGCGTGGACGCCGCGGCGACCGGACTCTCCGGGAGCGCGGTGCTGCCCGCGTTCTTCGGCGGCAAGTGCGCCATGACGGTGCAGGGCAACTTCCAGGCGCAGGGCATGATCCAGCAGGGCCCGCGCGACTTCAACTGGGCGATGTTCCCGCTCCTGAAGGGGACGAGCCAGAACCAGGTCGCGAACCCGCAGACGCTCTCCGTCTCGCAGCAGAGCAAGTACAAGAAGGAGGCGATGCAGTTCATCGAGTACTTCGCGAACGCGTCGAACCTCGCGAAGCTCGCCGCGGGCGACTGGCTGATCCCGGCGAATCCCTCGTCGGGGAAGCTGATCCTCAAGTCGACGAAGCGGACCGGCAGCTGGCGGGTCGCGACGTCGTCGGTCGTCCACTTCCGGAAGGGCAACTGGGTGTCGCTCGCCGACTACGCCCGGTGGAAGGCGGAGGTGGCGACGCCGCAGTTCGTGCAGTACCTGAAGGACTCGATCACGCTCGAGCAGCTCGGGAGCAACCTGAGCGACGGGTGGGACCGCGTCCGGTAGACGCAGGAGCCTCTTCCCGGCCGGCCGCTCGCCCGGCCGGCCGGGAGCCAACCGACGAGGACGACCGAGGAGATGACGTGAACGGAGACCAGCTCGCCGACAGGGCCACGGGGTGCCTCGCGGGGGCGGCCGTCGGCGACGCGCTGGGCGGCGCCACCGAGGGCTGGGAGTCGCGGGAGATCCACGCCCACTTCGACGGCTGGGTGGGGGGCGTCGTCGAGTCGATCCGCCGCGCCAAGGGGATCGAGAAGCCGTTCTCCCCGTTCCACAAGGGCGACGGGCACGTCACCGACGACACGCTGATGACGCGCGTGCTCGTCCGTGCGTACGCGGAGAAGCGTGACCACCTCGACGCGCACGACGTCGAGCGGCTGCTCCTTCCGCTCATCGTCGACGAGAAGACCTGGATCCCCGAGCTCGACCGCGAGGACCTCCTCTATCACCGGCTGTTCCTCGCGGAGAAGTGGCTCGTGCTCAAGCTCCGCTACGGCCACGCGGACCCGCGGGAGGCGGGCGTGGGGAACATCGTCAACTGCGGCGCCGCGATGTACATAGCCCCGGTCGGGATCGCGAACACCGGCGCCCCCGAGCGGGCCTACGCCGAGGCGATCGAGCTCACGGGCGCCCACCAGTCGAGCTACGGACGCGAGGCGGCGGGGGTGCTGGCCGCGTGCGTCGCCGAGGCGATGCAGCCCGCGGCGACGGTCGAGAGCGTCCTCGCGGTCGCGCTCGGCCTGGCCAAGGACGGGACGCGGACGGCGATCGAGGCGGTCGCGTCCGCGGGCGGGGCGCTCGACGGCTGGCGCGACGACGGCCTCGCGGCGCTCCGGGACGCGTTCGCCCCCTTCGACTCCGTCGGCGAGCACTACGCCTCGCCCGCGCAGAACGCGCGCATCCCGAGCCGGCTCCACGCGATCGAGGAGCTTCCGATCGCCCTCGGCCTGCTCGCCGCGACCGGCGGCGACTACGCCGAGACGGTGCTCGGCGGGGTCAACTACGGCCGCGACTCCGACTCGATCGCGTCGATGGGCGGCGCCCTCGCAGGGGCGCTCGGCGGTACCGGGGCCGTCCCGCGCGAGTGGGTCGAGGAGGTCTCCACGGCGAGCCGCATCGACGTCGAGGAGGCCGGCCGGGAGATGGCGGCGATCGCCGTCGAGATCTTCGAGAAGGACGCTCGCCGCCACGAGCGGCGCGCCCGTGCGGTCGAGGGGCTGACCGCCGGAGAAGTGCCTGCGTGAGGGTCACCTGGGTCCAGCCCGAGGATCTCGTCGGGCACGAGTTCCGCCAGGCCCGGGAGGAGGGCAAGGACGTCGACGCGATCGAGGCCCGGTGGCTCGCCGCGGGTGGTGCCCCTGCCCCCCCGCGCGGCGCCTCCCCGGACGCCGTCGCTCCCGAGCTCCGGCGGCTCGCGCTCGAGCTGCTCGACGAGCTCGACGCGCTGCCGCGGCCCTGGGCCGACCGCGAGCCCGAGGGACTCGACGAGATCCTCGCGCTCTGCTCGCCGGTGCCGGCCGCGGCGCCGGACGGGTCGCTCGGCGACCGCGTCGCCGCCGCCTGGCTCGGCCGCGCGGCGGGCTGCGTGCTCGGCAAGCCCGTCGAGGGCCTGCCGCGGGAGGGCATCCGCGCGGTCGCGGAGGGCACGGGGAACTGGCCCGTGCGCGGCTGGTTCACCGCCGAGGGGCTCGCGCCGGAGGTGACCGAGCGGTGGCCCTGGAACCGCGCGAGCCGACCGACGAGCCTGGCCGAGAACATCTGCGGCGTGCCCGAGGACGACGACCTCAACTTCACCTTCCTCGGGCTGCTCCTCCTCGAGCGCGCGGGCACCTCGTTCGACTCGCTCGACGTCGCGAAGCTCTGGCTGGACTACCAGCCGCCGGGCCGGATCTTCACCGCCGAGCGCGTGGCCGTGCGCAACCTGCTGGAGGCATGTCTGCCGCCCGAGACCGCGACGCGCCGCAACCCGTTCAGGGAGTGGATCGGCGCCCGCTTACGCGTGGACACGTACGGGTGGGCCGCTCCCGGCGACGCCGCGGCGGCCGCCCGGATGGCGTGGACGGACGCCCGGGTGAGCCATACGGCGAACGGCGTCTACGCCGCGATGTTCATGGCCGCGGCGCATGCCCACTCGCTGACGGGCGCGTCGGCGGCCGAGTGCGCCGACGCGGGACGCTCCGTCGTCCCTCCTGCCAGCCGGCTCGGCGAGGCGCTCGCGACGGCCCGCGACCTCGTCGACGGACGGGACTGGGAGGCGGTCGTGGACGGGCTGTACCGGGCGGTCGGCGACCTCCACTGGGTGCACGCGATCAACAACACCGCCCTGACGGCGGCCGCGCTCTACGCGTTCGACGGCGAGTTCTCGAGCGCGATCTGCGCCGCGGTCCAGGGCGGCTGGGACACGGACACGAACGGCGCGGCGGTCGGCTCGCTCCTCGGCGCGACCGTCGGGACGGCGGGGATCGACGACCGCTGGACGGCGCCGCTCGAGGGGCGCTTCGCGACCTCCCTGCCGGGTCTCGACGGGATCGGCGTCGACGAGCTCGTCCGGCGGACGCTCGCCGTCGTCTCAGCGCCCGTCCGCGCATGACGATCGCCCCGGACCTGCCGCGCGATCCGCTCGTCCCGCGCCCGCTCGACCTGCCGACGCCGCTCGATCCGGACGAGCCGCTCGCGGCGCTCGACGGCGCGAAGATCGTCGCCGCCCCGGCCGACCCCGCGGACTGGCCCGCGTGGCGGGAGGCGCTCTCGCGCTGGCGGGACGAGGCCCGCGCCCGCGTCGCCTACGACGGGACGGCGTACGCCGCGCCCGAGACCGCCTGGACGCAGACCTGCTTCTCCGTCGCCCTCGCGTGGCTCTGGGACGACGTCCTCTACGACCACGAGGCGGGCCGCTTCACCCCCGACCGCTTCGTCGACCACGGCGAGGCCGAGTTCGGCGGCTTCGACGGCGTCGTGCTCTGGCACGCGTACCCCGTGATCGGGATCGACGCCCGGAACCAGTTCGACTTCTACCGGGACGTGCCCGGGCTGCACGCGCTCGTGGACCGGCTCCGGGCGCGCGGGCTGCGGGTCTTCGTCGACTACAACCCGTGGGACGTCGGCACCCGGCGCGAGCCCGTCTCCGACGAGGAGGCGATCGCCGCGCTCGTCGCCGACCTCGGGGTCGACGGCGTCTTCCTCGACACGATGAAGGAGGCCCGGCCGGAGCTCCGGCGGGCGGTCGACGCGGCCCGGGCCGGCGTCGCGTTCGAGGGCGAGTCGACGCTGCCGCTCGCACGGATCTGCGACCACCACCTCTCGTGGGCGCAGTGGTTCGCGGACAGCGACGTGCCCGGCGTGATCCGCGCGCGTGTCTTCGAGCAGCGCCACATGCTGCACCACACGCGCCGCTGGAACCGGAGCCACGCCGAGGAGCTCCGGAGCGCGTGGCTGAACGGCGTCGGGGTGCTCGTCTGGGAGAACGTCTTCGGCTCGTGGGTCGGCTGGAGCGAGCGCGACAAGGCGGTGCTCCGCGCCATGCGCCTCGTCCAGCGCCGCTTCGGGCCGCTCCTGGCGACGGGCGCGTGGACGCCGCTCGCGGGGCATGCTGGCGGCGTGCCGCCGACCGTCGTGGCGTCGCGGTGGTCGGAGAACGGGACGACGCTCTGGGCGGTCGCGAACCGCGGGGACGAGCCCTTTGCCGGTGACCTCGCAGGCGCGGGCTTTCCGGTCGTGGTCCCGGCCGGCGGCATCGCAGCCTACGTCGACGGCGAGCGCGTCGCCGCCGCGCCGGGCGACGAGTCGCCCGCCTTTCCGGCGCGCCTGCCGCGGCGCGTCCCGGCACCGCTCGCAACGCGGGCCGAGCTCGCGCCGGGGTTCGTGGCGGCGCCGGCGCCGGCCCCGACGACGACCGCGGTCTTCCGGCGGCGCGAGACGGGCACCTACGGCGAGGCGCCGTACGTCGAGGAGTGGAAGCCGCTGCCGCCCCGCCTGCACGATTTCGTCGAGGTGCCGCACCCGACGGTCGCGGCAGCCCGGTTCGCGATCGGCAGGCGAGAGGTGTCGAACGCCGAGCTCGGCCGAGAGGGCGACCCGGCGGCCCCGGCGACCGGTCTCGACCTCGCGGACGCGCGGTCGTACGCGGCCTCGGTCGGCGCGCGGCTCCCGACCGAGGACGAGTGGCAGCTCGCGGCCGAGGTGGGCCTGCTCGAGCGCGCCGTGCCCCTCGTCTGGA
>DASTKY010000142.1:0-2891 GCA_035715495.1 Gaiella sp.
CCGACGAGCGACGCCTCCAGCGCCCGCGGAAGACGCGGCCGCTCTGACGCGAGGGCGAGCAGGCTCGCGCGGGCGCGCGGGTCGAGCTCCTCGAGGAGCGGCAGCAGCCTCTCCCGGATCAGCCCGCGCTTCGTGTCGGGGTTCGTCGAGTCCGTCCGCGTCCGCAGGCCGTGGTGTGCGCAGTACGCCTCGGTCTCCTCTCGCCAGAGGGGCAGGAGCGGCCGCACGACGCCGTCGGCGCGGCGTGCCCGGATCCCGCGGGTCGAGCCGCTCGCGACGAGGCGGAGCAGCACGGTCTCGACCTGGTCGGAGGCGGTGTGGCCCGTCGCGCGCAGCCCGAACCGGGCCGTGGCGCCGTACCGGAGCTCGCGCAACCTCGCTTCGGTCGTCGCTCCCGCGACGTGGACGACCTCCGCGCCGAGCTCGGCGGCGCAGTGCTCGGCGTCGGCGTCCGCCTCGGCGCCCCGCAGCCCGTGGTGGACGTGCACGGCCCGAACGCCGTAGCCGAGCGCGCCGAGCGCGTGCCAGAGACAGGTCGAGTCGGGCCCGCCGGAGACGAGGCACGTCACCTCTCCGCCGGGCGGGACGAGCCCGGCCGCCCGCACGTGGGCCTCGATGCGATCGAGCACGTCCACCGGGACAGTGTGCCGGGACGGCCGGGCGGGGGCGCTGGCGCGGGTCAGCCGGCGTCGGCGAACCGGGGTGCCGTGCCCCAGACGCGCAGCGTCTCCGCCGCGCGCTCGACGGCCTCGGCGTCGAGCTCGAGCGGCGTCGCGTGCGGGACGTGGGCGATCCGCGCGGCCGGGAACAGCCCGTCGGCGGCGTCGAGGACGTACCGGATCGGGAGCGCGTGCGAGACCGCGAGCACCGTCTCCTCCGGGCGGGCGAGCAGGACGTCGAGCGCGCCCGCGAGCCGTTCCGCGACGGCGACGCGGCTCTCGCCGCCGCCCGGACAGAGCGCGTCGGGCTCGTTCGACCAGGCCCACGTGCGGTAGTCGGCGAGCGCGCCCCCTTCGAAGGCGCCGAAGCCGATCTCGTCGAGCGCGGGCAGCACGAGCCGCGGGACGTCGCGACCGCCGAGCGCGAGGTCGAGCGTCTCCTGCGCGCGGGCGAGGCGCGTCGAGACGCCGAGCCCGATCGGCTCGTACGCGAGCGTCTCGCGCAGGGCGAGCGCCTCCTCCACGCCGAGGTCCGAGAGCCCCGCGCCGGGGGGCGTCGAGCTGATCCGGTCGTCCGCGTTCGAGCGCGCGTGCGCGTGACGGGCGAGCAGGAGGCGGATCACGCGCTCAGAGCAGGATGCTGCGGTAGTCGAGGACGTGGCGCATGCCGACGGTCTCGTAGAGGCGGATCGCGGCGTCGTTCTCCGCCCGCACGAAGAGGCACACGGCGGGGACGTCCCCCAGGAGCCGCGCGAGCAGGTCGCGCAGGGCGCGCGTCGCGTGGCCGAGCCGGCGGGCGGGCGGATCCACCCAGACCTGCTGGAGCTGCACGGCGGTCGGCGTCCACGCCGACGCCTCGGCCTTGAAGAGGATCACCCCGTCCTCGGCCCAGAGCCACGAGCGGCCCTCCTCGATCTGGACGCGCGTCCGCCAGCGGAAGCCGTTCGCGTCCCGCCGGAGCGGGTCGACGCCGAGCTCCTCCTGGTGCGCGCGGGCGCAGGCGGGGACGAGCAGGTCGAGATCGGCCGGCGTCGCTGCGCGCAGGCCCGTCCCGGCGGGCTCCGGCGGCTCGGTCGAGACGTACACCGGCTGCCGGAGGCGGTCCTCCCGCGGCCGGCCGAGCCGGCGGCGCGAGGCGCCCCAGAGATCGCCCACGGCCCGACGCTCGCCGATCAGCATCCTGGGGGAGGCCCGCGTGGCCAGCTCGGCGAAGCCCTCGCATCCCTCGCCGGACGGGACGACGTTGGTGCCGAGGTGGCAGAGCGCCTGCAGCGAGCCGTCTTCGCGCTCGAGCGCCGCGAAGTGCCCGGAGCCGCGCCGGGCGACGTCTTCGAGGAAGACGCGCTCGACCGGGTCGGCGGCGCAGTACGCGAGCACCTGGTCGGTCGAGGGCTCGACGAGTCGCGTCCGCATCGCGCCGACATGCTACGAGCAACCGTCTAGGCTCCCGCCCATGCCAATCCACGTGCGTGCGAATCCGGGGGACTACGCCGAGGCGTGCCTCCTGCCCGGGGACCCGCTCCGGGCCGAGTACATCGCGGACACCTTTCTGGAGGACGTCGTCCAGCGCAACGCGGAGCGCGGGATGCTCGGCTACACGGGCACGTTCCAGGGCAAGCCCGTCTCCGTCCAGTCGAGCGGCATGGGCTGCCCGTCGGCCGCGATCGTGATCGAGGAGCTCGTCCAGCTCGGCGTCAAGAAGCTGATGCGCGTCGGCACCTGCGGAGGCCTCCAGCCCGACCTCTCGATGGGCGACCTGATCGTCGCCCTCTCGGCGACGCCCGCGGACTCGACCGCGACCCACTACGTCGCCGGCGAGCCGCACGCGCCGACCGCGGACTTCGGGCTCGTCCACGAGGCGGTGCACCAGGCGCGACACCTCGGCAAGGACGTGCGCGTCGGGCCGATCGTCTCGAGCGACATCTTCTACCAGCCGGACGAGGGCCTGGCCGGCCGCTGGTCGGACCGCGGCATCCTCGCGGTCGAGATGGAGGCGGCCGTCCTCTTCACCCTCGGCGCGCTCCGGAAGATCCAGGCGGGCTGCATGCTGATCGTCTCCGACGTGGTGGTCGAAGGGGAGTTCGTCCGGATCACCGACGAGGAGATGAAGAACGCGGTCGACCAGATGACCGAGCTCGCGCTCGCGACCGTCACGGCCTAGAGGTCGACGCAGACCGTCGGGGCGAGATATATATCGCCCCGACGGATGGGCCCTCCGACCACCTTTCTCGT
>DASTKY010000143.1:0-9090 GCA_035715495.1 Gaiella sp.
GATCGCGACGAACGTCTGCCTCGACATGCTCGCGGGCCGGGAGCGGCGCGCGCGGCCGATGGAACTCGGCCCCGCGCGGGTGCCGATCGAGTCGAACCTCCAGACGCTGCCCGAGGTGACGTGGATCGAGCCGGCGCCGGACGCGCTGGTCGTCCAGGAGGAGGGCGACCCCGCCGACGTCGCGGTCGCGCGCGAGACCATCCGTCTCGCGTTCGTCGCGGCGCTCCAGCACCTGCCGCCGCGCCAGCGCGCCGTGCTGATCCTCTGCGAGGTCCTGCGGTGGCAGGCGAGCGAGGTGGCGGAGCTCCTCGAGACGAGCGTGGCGTCGGTGAACAGCGCGCTCCAGCGCGCCCGGGCGACGCTCGAGGCGAGCGAGCTGACGGCCGGCGACGCCGCCGCGCCCGCCGATCCGGAGCAGCAGGACCTCCTCGCCCGCTACGTCGCGGCCTTCGAGGCGTACGACATGGAGGCGCTCACCGCGCTCATCCACGAGGACGCGACCCAGTCGATGCCGCCGTTCGACCTCTGGCTGACGGGCCGCGAGGACATCTTCACGTGGTGGTACGGGCCGGGCATCGGCTGTCGCGGCTCGCGGGTGATCCCGACGACCGCGGCGAACGGGTCGCCCGCGTTCGGCCAGTACAAGCCGAGCGAGAGCGGCGGCTACGAGGCGTGGGCGCTGCAGGTGCTCGAGCTCGAGGACGGTCGGATCAAGGAGCTCACGTTCTTCCTCGACACCGACCGCGTGTTCCCGCTCTTCGGCCTCCCCCCGCGGCTCGACTGACTCACTCGGGCAGCACGTCCTCGAGACCCATGAAGGCGACGAGGTGCACGAGCTCCGGCGAGGCGTTGCGCAGGTGGATCCGGCAGCCGAACCGGCAGGCCGCGAGCTGGAGCCGTGCGAGCGCGTCGACGGTGACGGCGTCCGACGGCACGCCGGCGACGTCGCAGTGCGCCACGTCCGCGCCGCTCGCCCGGAGCAGGCCGCCGATGCGCGCGCACAGCCCGGTCAGGTCGTCCCGGACGATCGGCCCGTACACCGCGAACGCGAAGACAGGTGGCTCCTGCAAGGCCATCGGGATTAGGGACTGCGAGAGCCGGCGGAACTCATCGCCCGCGCGCCGATGAGTTTCGGCGGCCCGGGTCGTCGTATGGGCGAGACGACGAACGGGAGGAGACCGAGATGACCGTGACCGACGCACGCGCACGCTGGCTGGCACTGATCGTGCTGTGCCTCGGCGACCTGATGATCGTGCTCGACGTGACGATCGTCGGCGTGGCGCTCCCCTCGATCCGCGACGACCTGGGATTCTCCGAGGAGTCGCTCGCGTGGGTCGTGAACGGCTACCTGCTGACCTTCGGCGGGTTCCTCCTGCTCGGCGGGCGGCTCGGCGACCTCTTCGGCCACCGGCGGCTCTTCCTCGCCGGGATCGGGCTCTTCACGCTCGCCTCGGTGACGTGCGGGCTCGCCACCTCGCAGGGCGTCCTCATCGTCGCCCGCGCGGTGCAGGGCGCCGGCGGCGCCGTCGTGTCCGCGGTGGCCCTCTCGCTGATGATGACGCTCTTCACCGATCCGGCGGAGCGCGCCAAGGCGATGGGGGTCTTCGGCTTCGTCGCCTCCGGGGGCGGCTCGATCGGCGTGCTGCTCGGAGGCATCCTCACCGACCTCCTCAGCTGGCACTGGATCTTCCTCGTCAACGTGCCGGTGGGGATCGTCGTCTTCTTCCTGACGCTCCGGCTCGTTCCCTCCGCCTTCGAGCGGCCGGAGAACCGCCAGATCGACGTCGCCGGCGCGGTGACCGTCACCGCCGCGCTGATGCTCGCCGTGTACGCGATCGTGAACGGCAACCAGGCGGGTTGGCTCTCGGCGCAGACGCTCGGGTTCCTCGCCGCCGCCGCGGCGCTCTTCGGCGTCTTCCTCGTGATCGAGGCGCGCGTCTCGACGCCGCTGATGCCGCTCTCGATCTTCAGGATCCGGAACGTCTCGGTCTCGAACGTCGTCGGGATCCTGTGGGCGGGCGCCATGTTCGCGTGGTTCTTCCTCTCGGCGCTCTACCTGCAGCTCGTGCTGGGCTACAGCCCGCTCGAGGTCGGGCTCGCGTTCCTGCCCGGCAACATCGTGATGGGCATCCTCTCCGTGGGGCTCTCCGCGAAGCTCGTGCTGCGGTACGGGATCCGGATCCCGCTCGGCGTCGGCCTCTCGCTCGCCGCCCTCGGGCTGCTCCTCTTCGCCCGCGCCCCCGTCGACGGCAGCTTCGTCGTCGACGTCCTCCCGCCGATGATCCTGCTCGGCGTCGGAGCCGGAATGGCGTTCAACCCCGTGCTGCTCGCCGCGATGAGCGACGTCGAGCCGAAGGACGCCGGGCTTGCGTCGGGCATCGTCAACACGTCCTTCATGATGGGCGGCGCGCTCGGGCTCGCGATCCTCGCGAGCGCGGCCGCGGCGCGCACCGACACGCTCACCGCGAACGGCGAGGCGGAGCTCGAGGCGCTCACGGGCGGCTACCACCTGGCCTTCCTGTTCGGCGCGCTGTTCGCGATCGCCGCGGCCGCGCTCGGAGCCGTGCTGCTCCGGTCGCCGGCGACGTCTCACGAGCCGGCGGGGGAGCACGCGGCCGTCGGCGCCGAGACGTGAGGCCGTCGGCCTAGGCGGCGAGGCCCGCGAGCCAGTCGGCGACCACGGCGGAGACCCGCGCCGGGTCGGTGCGGAGGCTGTGGTCGCCCTGCACCTCGACGACCGTCCTGCCTGCGCCGGCCGGGGGCATGCCGAACCGGTCGCGGACGCCCTGCACGACGAGGACGGGGACGTCGACCGCCTCCAGCTCGTGCAGCCGGTCGGGCGCCTGGGCGCCCGACGCGCGCCGCGGCGGGAGAAGGGGGAAGGCGAGGCACAGGACGCCCGCGGCGCCTGCCGCGGCCGCGGTCCGGCAGGCGACGCGCGCGCCGGACGAGCGGCCGCCGACGACGAGCGGCAGCCCGCCGAGCGGCGTGGCGCGCAGGTGGCCGACGACCGCCAGCCACGCCGTGTCGAGCTGGTGCGCAGGCGCCGGCGAGCGGCGACCGGCGACGCGGTAGGGCTGCTCGACGAGCGCCACTGCGAACCGCGTCGCCGTCCCGGCGTCCGCGGCAGCCACGAGGTCGGGCGCCTGGACGCCGCCCCCCGCGCCGTGGCCGAGCGCGAGCACGCCGACCGCCGCGTCCACTGCCCGGAGGTGCACGGCCGCCACGCCGTGTGGTGTCTCGACCTCGATCCGCGCGACCGTGGGCGGTGGCATCGAGCGGTTCGCCCGCACGCGGGCGACTCTACGCGTCGGGTGCGCCCACCGGCTCGGGGAGGATCCGCAGCCGCTCGACGAGCGTGAAGAACGCCGCCCCGAAGGCCGTGCCGTCGACCTGCGCGCGCACGAGCTCCCAGTCGATCTGCTCCCGGAGCGAGCGCGCGATCTCGAGCACGGGCCGGAAGTCGGGATCCTGCTCGCTCATCGCGAGCAGCTTCGTCGCGAGCACGTCGTCGATCGAGGCGACGAGCAGCGGCAGCGCCGCGACCTCGAGGTGGATCGCCCGGTCGAAGTGCTCGTCGCCCACGGGGCCGCCCGCGGGCTCGAAGATCAGGTCGACGAGGACGTCGCCGTCCCAGGCCTTGAGGAGCCATCCCTCGGGCGGGCGCTCGGGCCGCATGCCGACCTCCGCGAGCGCCTCCAGCGCGCGCTCGACATCCGCCTCCCGAAGGAGGAAATCCACGTCGTGGTCGGTCGGCGGGCCGCCGTACGCCCACGCGGCGAGGCCGCCGCCGAGCAGGAACGGCACCTCGGCGTCGCGCAGGGCGGCGGCGCCCTTCTTCATCGTGTCGACGAGCTCCGGGAAGCTCTCGCTCGGCGTGTAGGCCACGAGCGGGTGTACCCGGGCGTCCGGTAGGCCGAACCGCCGAGCGGGTAGACCCCGGACGTGAGCGGGCTCCGTGTGGCGGCCGTCGGCGACCTCCACGCGTCGGAGGACCATCGCGAGCGCCTCGCGCAGAGCCTCGCCGAGGCCGCGCGCGACGTCGACGTGATCCTCCTCGCGGGCGACCTGACGACCCACGGGCTGCCCGACGAGGCGTCCGTGCTGGCCGACGGCTGCCGCGGCCTCCCGGTGCCCGTCGTCGCCGTGCTCGGGAACCACGACCACCACGCCGCCCGGGGGGAGGAGATCGTCGCATGCCTCGAGGAGGCGGGCGCGATCGTCCTCGAGCGCGACCACCGGGTCCTGGAGCTCGCCGGGCTCGAGGTCGGGATCGTGGGGGTCAAGGGATTCGTCGGCGGGTTCACGGGGGCGGAGATCCCGGACTTCGGCGAGCCGCTCCTGCGCGAGGTGTACGCCGAGACGGGCCGCGAGGTCGACGCGCTCGAGGCCGGCCTCGAGGCGATCGCGGGTTGCGACCGCCGGCTCGTGCTGCTCCACTACGCGCCGGTGAGCGAGACGATCGTCGGGGAGCCCGAGGGGATCTGGGCGTTCCTCGGCTCCGGGCGCATGGCGGTCCCGGTCGGCGCCCACCGGCCGGACGCCGTCTTCCACGGGCACGCGCACCACGGGCGCCCGGCAGGCGCGATCGGAGCCGTGCCCGTCTACAACGTCGCCCGTCCGGTGATCGAGGGCGATTTCGTGGTGCTCGACCTGTGACGGCGTCCGCGGCTCCGGGTGGCGTCCGCGGCGCGTGGGCAGTCGTCCGGCTCGCTGCCGACCGGGCCAAGGAGCACCGCGTCCCGCTGATCGCTCAGGCGCTCGCGTACTCGCTCTTCCTCGCGATCCCGGCGACGCTCCTCGTCCTGCTGGGCGTCTTCTCGCTCGTCAGCGATCCGAGCGACGTCCAGGAGCTCGTGGCCCGGCTCGAGTCGGTCATGCCCGCAGAGGCGGCCGAGCTGCTGGGCGAGAGCCTCGAGCGCTCCAGCCGCTCGACGTCCGGCGGCCTGATCCTCACGGTGATCGGCTTCCTGCTCGCCGTCTGGACGACGACCTCCGCTGCAACCGCGCTGATGGAGGGGATCACGACGGCGTTCGGCGGGACGGACGACCGGGGGTTCGCGCGCAAGCGGCTCGTGGCGCTCGTGATCGTCGCCTGCCTCGTCGTCGCGTCGGTCCTCCTCGTCGGCCTGCTCGTCCTCGGCCCGCACCTCCAGCGGTGGCTCGGCGACGCGACCGGCCAGGAGTCGCTCGTCGGCTGGGTCTGGTGGACGGCCCAGTGGCCGATCCTGATCGTCGTGCTCCTCTTCGCGTTCGCGATCGTGCTCGCGCTCGGGCCGGCGGTCGAGGACCGACCGCGGATCCGCGTCTCGGCCGGGGCCGTCGTCGCCCTGGCGGTCTGGCTCGCCGCGTCCGCCGGCCTCGCCCTCTACAGCGCGTCCTTCGGCTCCTTCGAGAAGACCTGGGGGACGCTCTCGGCCGTCGTCGTGACGCTCGTCTGGCTGTGGCTCGGAGGCGCCGCCCTCCTGCTCGGCGCGGAGATCGACGCCGCGTCGCGCGCCCTGCGCGGGCGGTCTCCCGCGGCGTAGCCCGCCGCCCCGGCGGGGTGTGGTATGACCGTGCCGTGAGGAGCCGCGGCCTCGCGTCGACGGTCGTCGGCGTCTCGCTCGCCGTGCTGATCGCGCTGGCGAGCGTCGTGGCCGGCTGGGCGATCTGGGAGCGCGCGACGGAGCGCCAGCAGGCGGACGACGAGCGTGCCTCGCTCGCCGTCGTCGAGGCGCTCTCGACCTCCGTGGGGCGCTCGCTCGCGATCATGCGCGCGGCCTCCGGCCTCGTCGACCCGGACGGCAGCGTCGACACCGGCACGTTCTACGGCTTCGCGCAGGGGATCACGGTCGTCGGCTCGGCGAACGTCGTCGTGCTCGCGCGCGCCGTTCCCGGGGCCTCGCGCGCGCGGTTCGAGGCGGCCCAGCGGCGCCCGATCGTCCAGGTCGTGCGACCCGGCGTCTACGAGCCGGCGCCGGTCCGCGCCCGCTACCTGCCGGTCGTCGCGGTCTGGCCGGACACGGCGGCGAACCGGCCGCTCCTCGGTCTCGACCTGCTGCGCGACGCGGCCCGGAGGCTCGCCGCCGACGAGGCGGCGCGTCGTCGCGACGCCGTGCTGACGTCGTTCGTTCCGCTCGCCGTGAACCGAACAGGCTTCCTCGCGTTCCAGCCGGTCTACGCGCCCGGACGGGCGCGCGGCCGCCCGGTCGCCTACGTGACCGCGTCGTTCGCGACCGATCGCATCGCGACGGAGCTCTCCCGCCTCACGTCCGAGTTCCGGATCCGGGTGACGAGCGGCGACGCCACGGTCTACCAGACCCCGGAGCCGCCGAGCGGCGGCGACCGGCGGACGCTCGTGCTCGCGGGCAGCCCGTGGGTCGTCCGTGCGGAGGGCCGGCCGGCGTCGCGGCTCGAGCCGTTCGTCGTCGTGGGCACCGGGATCGCGCTCGCCGCCCTGCTCGCCGTCTTCGCCCTCACGCGCGCGTCGTCCGAGCGCAGGCTGCTGCGCGCGAACGCGGCGGAGCGGCGTGCGCGCGACCGCTCGGAGGCGCTCGCCCGGGACGCCGAGCTCCTGGCCACCGTCTCCGAGACGCTCGAGCAGTCGACGACGGCGGAGGGGCGGGCGCGCCGGGTCGTCGAGGCGCTCGTCGAGGGAGGCGTCGGCTTCGCCGGCGTCCATCTCGCCGACGAGGAGACGGGGGCGCTCGTGGGGATCGCGGTGGCCGGCGGGCGGCCCCCGGAGCTCGCGGACGACGAGGTGTGGCTCGCGCACGTGCGACGCGCGGTCGCGGCCATGGGCGTCCTCCCCGTCCGGCCCCGGCGCGGCGACGAGGAGCCGGAGCTCGTCGTGCTGCCCCTGCGGGCGCGCGGACGCGCGCTCGGGACGCTGACGCTCGACGCGCCGGCCGGCGACCGGCGCGCCGTCTCGACGGGTCTCGCGCGGGAGGACGCGGGCGTCGCGGCGCTCGCGCTCGACAACGCGCGCCTGTACGAGCGGGAGCGCGGCGTCTCGCACGCGCTGCAGCTCGGGCTCCTGGGGAAGGCGCTGTCCTTCGAGGACGTCTCGATCAGCGCGGCGTACCGCCCCGGCGCCGAGGCGCTCGAGGTCGGGGGCGACTGGTACGACGCGTTCGAGCTCACGGACGGCTCGGTCGCGCTCGTCGTCGGTGACGTCGTCGGGCACGGCCTCGCCGCGGCGGTCGCGATGGGCCAGCTGCGCGGCGCGGTGCGGGCGCTCGCCCGCGCGGGTGGCACGCCTGCGGTCGTGCTGCGGCAGCTCGACATGTTCGTCGAGAGCGTCCCGGACGCGGCCGGCGCGACCCTCGCCTACGTCGAGCTCGATCCCGAGCGCGGACGCCTCGTGTACGCATGCGCGGGCCATCCGCCTCCGCTCGTCGTCCCGCCGGACGGCGATGCGACGTACCTGTGGGACGGCCGCTCGGCGCCGCTCGGGTCGATCCTCGGCGCCGAGCGCACGGAGGCCGTCGCGCGGCTCTCCGGAGGCGAGACGCTCGTCCTCTACACCGACGGTCTGATCGAGCGTCGCGGCGAGGGCCTCGACGAGGGCCTCGACCGGCTGGCGGCCGAGGCGGTCCTGCGCGCGCCCGAGGGCGGCGCGCTCGCCGACGAGCTGGCGGACGCCCTGCTCGAAGGCGAGGGCCAGGCGGACGACGTCTGCGTGCTGACGGCGCGCCGGTTTCCCGTCGCGCCGGTGTTCAGCCACGCGTTCCGCGCGCGCCCGAGCGAGCTCGCGCCGCTCCGACAGCGGCTCGGCGCGTGGCTGGACGCACAGAACGTCGACCCCGACGCGCAGCGGAGCGTCGTGCTCGCCGTCTCCGAGGCCGCGGCGAACGCCGTCGAGCACGGGCACGGAAGCGACGGTCTCGGCGTCGTCAGCGTGATGGCGCGGGTCGACGACGGCAGGGTCGCGCTCTCGGTGCGCGACCGGGGCGGCTGGCGCGAGCCCGGTGACCCCGGCGACCGCGGCCGTGGCCTCCCGATCATCGAGGCGATCGTCGACGAGGTCTCGATCGAGCAGACCGAGGGCGGTACGGTCGTCCGCATGGAGAGCGCGACGGGAGCCGCGTGAGCGGCGAGCTGGCGCTGTCGCGCGAGGAGCTCGACGGCCTCGAGGTCGTCCGGGTCGAGGGCGAGGTCGACGCGGCGAACGCGGACGCCCTCCAGGCCGCGCTCGAGGCGACGCGCGGCCCGGCCGTCGCGCTCGACCTGGCCCGCGTCTCGTTCCTCGACAGCGCGGGGATCCGCGCGATCGAGCGGGGCGTGCGGAGGATCCTCGACGAGGCCCGGTCGTTCGTGATCGTCGCGCCCGACGCGTCGGCGGCGCACTGGACGCTCGCCGTGGCGGGGTTCGACCGCGCGCGGGTCCTCTCGAGCGTCGGCGAGGCGCTCTCGCGCGCCGGGACGGCGGCGGGGACGCCGTGACGAAGGACGCCGAGAAGCTCTACGGCCTGCCGCTCGACGAGTTCACCCGCGAGCGCGACGCGCTCGCGCGGCGGCTGCGCGGCGACGGCGAGCGCGAGGAGGCCGCCGAGGTCGCCGCACTCCGGAAGCCGGTGCTCGCCGCGTGGGTCGTGAACCAGCTCGCGCGGCGCCGCAAGGCGGAGATGCGCGAGCTGCTGCAGGCGGCGAAGGCGGTCAAGGCCGGGAAGAAGGACGCCGACGAGCGCTACCGCACGGCGGTCGACGCCCTCGGCCGGTCCGCGAGGGAGCTGCTCGCGGACGACGGGCAGCAGGTCTCCGACACCGTCCTGCGCGACGTCGCGTCGACGCTGCGCTCCGGGGCGGCCTCGGACCCCGAGCTCCTGGCGGCGGGGACGCTCACGCAGCCGATCGAGGCGACCGGGTTCGAGGCGATGGCGGGCGCCACGGTCAGGCGTCCCGACCGCCGCTCCGCGCCGCCGACGAAGGCCGAGCCGCGGCCGGATCGCCGCCGCGTCGGGGCGGCCAAGCGGGCGGTGTCGGAGGCGCGGACCGAGGCGCGCCGCCTCGACCGCGAGGCCGATGCGGCGGAGGCCGCGGCGCGCAAGGCGCGCGAGGCGGCAGAGGACGCCGCGGAGCGGCTCGCCGAGGCCGAGGCCCGGCTCG
>DASTKY010000144.1:0-6809 GCA_035715495.1 Gaiella sp.
CGGATGGCGCTCGACGCGGCACGCGCCGTCGACGCCGCGCTCGTCGGGGTGGACCTGCTGCCGACCGAGGACGGCTGGACGATCATCGAGCTGAACGGCGCGGTGGAGTTCAACGGCGAGTACCGGCCTCAGGGCGACGTCTTCCGCGAGGCGGCGCTCGAGCTCGTGGCGACCCTCGCGGCCGATCGCGAGACGCCCGCGGGGGAGATCGAGCCCGTCCCCGCCTAGCGTTCCGGGCGGAGCCCGGAGAAGAGGCCCTTGCTACACTCCGCCACGGCTCGGCGGCGTAGCTCAGTTGGTTAGAGCAGCGGAATCATAATCCGCGTGTCGTAGGTTCGAGTCCTACCGCCGCTACCTTTCGCCCTTCCTCCCCGACGAGAACGAGAAGAGATGGCCACCGGAGTCAGAGTCGCAATCACGCTCGCGTGCACCGAGTGCAAGCGGCGGAACTACCAGTCGCAGAAGTCGAAGCGGAACACGCCCGACCGGGTCGAGCTGCGGAAGTACTGCCGCTGGTGCGGCTCGCACACGGCGCACCGCGAGACGCGGTAGGCGACGGAGGCAGGTCGTGGCAGAGGAGACGAGACGTCAGCGCCGTGACGCGCGCCGGGCCGCCGGTCAGGAGGGCGTGCGCGGAGGCGCTCCGCGCCCCGCCGCAGCCGGGCCCGAGGGCGCCGCGCCGGTCGTCGACCACGGGCGCCGTGGCGGGTTCATCCGCGAGTCGGTCGCCGAGCTCCGCAAGGTCGAGTGGCCCAACCGGGCCCAGGTGATCCAGGGGACGATCGTCGTGCTGATCGCGTGCGCGATCGTCGGCGCGTTCCTCTGGGGCTGCGACCAGGTGTTCCGCCCGTTCGTCCGCGACGTGCTCCTCGGTCAGTAGGGAGAAGAGAAGGCAGATGTTCCACTGGTACGTGATCAACACCTATTCCGGGCACGAGAACAAGGTGAAGGCCAATCTCGAGCACCGGATCGTCTCGATGAACCAGCAGCCGCGGTTCCGCCGCGTCGTGGTGCCGACCGAGCAGGTGATCGAGACCAAGGACGGGCAGAAGGTGCAGACGGAGAAGCGCGTCCTGCCCGGCTACGTGCTCGTCAACATGGACCTCAACGACGAGGCGTGGACGGTCGTCAAGGGCACGCCCGGCGTGACGGCCTTCGTCGGCGCCGGCGCCAAGCCGTCGCCGCTCTCGCAGCCCGAGGTCGACCGGATCCTCCACGTGGGCGGCGTGCCCGGCGCCCCGGCGCAGCGGGCGCAGGTCGAGTTCTCGCTCGGCGAGTCCGTCAAGGTGACGTCCGGCCCGCTCTCCGACTTCGACGGCGAGATCGTCGACGTCAACGCGGATGCACAGAAGCTCAAGGTGCTCGTGGACATCTTCGAGCGCCAGGTCCCGGTCGAGCTCGCGTTCGACCAGGTGAAGAAGCTCGACTAATCGACAGATAGGAGGAGGCGCCAGGCGCCGCACGCACTCCGATGGCCAAGAAGGTCCTCACACTCATCAAGCTCCAGATCCCCGGCGGGCAGGCGAACCCCGCGCCGCCGGTCGGCCCCGCGCTGGGCCAGCACGGCGTCAACATCGTCGAGTTCACGAAGGCGTTCAACGCGCAGACCGCGCAGGAGAACGGCCGGATCATCCCGGTCGAGATCACGGTCTACGAGGATCGCTCCTTCACGTTCATCACGAAGACGCCGCCGGCCGCCGTCCTGATCAAGGAGGCGCTGAACCTCCAGTCGGGCTCGGCGGAGCCGAACCGCACCAAGGTCGGGAAGCTGAGCGAGGCGCAGCTCCGCTCGATCGCCGAGACGAAGATGCCCGACCTCAACGCGAACGACGTCGAGGCCGCGATGCTCGTCATCGCCGGCACCGCCCGGAGCATGGGCGTCGAGGTGGAGCGGTGAGCGGCCACGGCAAGCGGTACAGCGAGGCGCGCGCCTCGATCGACCGCGAGAAGCTGTACGCGCCCGCCGACGCGGTCGCGGTGCTGAAGGCGTTCCCGGGCGCGAAGTTCGACGAGACCGTCGAGGTGCACTTCCGCCTCGGGCTCAACGTCCGCCACGCGGACGAGCAGCTCCGCGGGACGATCATGCTCCCGCACGGCACGGGCCGCTCGATGCGGGTCGCCGTGTTCGCCGAGGGCGACAAGGCCCGCGAGGCGAGCGAGGCCGGGGCGGACGTCGTCGGCTCGGCGGACCTCGCCGCGAAGATCGAGGGCGGCTTCCTCGACTTCGACGTCGCGATCGCGACGCCCGACCAGATGGGCAACGTCGGCAAGCTCGGCCGGGTACTCGGCCCGCGCGGGCTCATGCCGAACCCCAAGACCGGCACGGTCACCTTCGACATCGCGAAGGCGGTCTCGGACGCGAAGGCCGGCAAGCTCGAGTACCGCACCGACCGCGGCGCCAACGTCCACCTCCCGATCGGGAAGAAGAGCTTCGGCGAGCGGCAGCTGCTCGAGAACTACGCCGCCGTGATCGAGGAGATCGTCCGGGCCAAGCCGGCCGCCGCCAAGGGCCGCTACATCAAGGGCATCACGCTGACGACGACGATGGGCCCCGGGCTCCACCTCGATCCGACGCGAACCCGCGACGTGGCGGAGGCCGAGGTCGACTCGGCGAGGACCGGCCAGGAGGCCGCTGCTACCGTCTAGCGTCACAGCCGACTAGCACCGCCGAAGACCACCGGCAGCCCGAGGGCAGAAGTCCGGTCGAGGTGGGTCAGGAACGCGCAGCGGACGCTGCGCCCCCGGACCCGTCCTCGTGGCGGGTCTAGTCGTTTTCCGGAGGAAACGACATGCAGAGAACCGAGAAGGAACGCGTCGTCACCGAGCTCGCCGAGCAGCTTCGCTCGACCGAGTCGCTGATCGTCGCCGACTACCGCGGGCTGACGAACTCGCAGCTCCAGGAGCTGCGGACCAAGCTGCGCGGCAGCGGGGCGCGGCTCCAGGTCGTCAAGAACACGCTCACGCGGCGCGCCGCGGAGGAGGTGGGCAGCGAGGCGCTGCTCGCCCTGCTCGAGGGCCCGACCGCGATCGCGTTCGTCGAGACGGACGGCGACCCGGTCGCCGTCGCGAAGGCGCTCTCCGACACCGCGCGGGACACCAAGGTGCTGGCGCTCCGCGGCGGCCTGCTCGCAGGGAGCACGATCGACGCCGACGCGATCGAGGCGCTGGCGAAGCTGCCCGCCCCGGAGGTCGTCAAGGCCCAGCTCGTCGGCGTGATCGTCGCGCCGCTCACCGGGCTCGCCGCCCTGCTGGCGGCGCCCCTGCGCGACCTCGTCGGGCTGATCGACGCCCGGATCGCGCAGCTCGAGGAGGGTGGCGACACGTCCGGCGCCGACGCTCCGGCCGCCGAGGCGGCCCCGGAGCCGGAGGCGGCCGCGGAGGCCGTCGCCGAGGACGCGGAGCCCGAGACGGAGGAGCCGCAGGCTGCGGCGGAGCCGGAGGCCCCCGCCGAGGCGCCTGCGGAGACGACGGAGGAATCGGAACCGGCGGCGGAGCCGTCGGACACGGAAAGCGAGGAGTAGAACGATGGCAACCGATACGGCAAAGGTGCTCGAGACGCTCGGTGGGATGACCGTGCTCGAGCTCGTCGAGCTCAAGAAGGCGATCGAGGAGGAGTGGGGCGTCACGGCCGCCGCTCCGGTCGCGGTCGCCGCGGCCCCGGGCGCGGCCGCCGGTGCCGACGGCGCGGCGGCGGACGAGGAGAAGGACTCGTTCGACGTCGTCCTGACCTCCGCGGGCGACAAGAAGATCCAGGTGATCAAGGTCGTCCGCGCGGCGACCGGCCTCGGCCTCAAGGAGGCCAAGGACCTCGTCGACGGGGCCCCCGGCAGCGTCAAGGAGGGCATCGCCAAGGACGAGGCCGAGAAGCTCAAGGCCGAGCTCGAAGAGGCCGGCGCGGGCGTCGAGCTCAAGTAGGAGATCGCCGTGACGTGGGTGGGCCGCCGCTGCGGCCCGCCCACGCTGCTACACTGCTCGTCGGACACATCGCCGCCCCTCAGGGGTTGCGGCGGAGCGTGCGTGTCCGCTATTCTTGGCTGTTCCGCCCGAGCCTGGCTTCGACTCTGCCCGTCCCCATCTTCACTGTCCGCCGTAACTAAGGGAGGCTGTTCTTGAGCAGCACCGCCGTCGCGCCACGCGCGCGCAAGTCTTTCTCGCGTCTGAAGCACGTCCTCGACCTCCCCAACCTCATCGACATCCAGAAGGCCTCGTTCCAGTGGTTCCTGGACGAGGGGCTCCGCGAGACGATCGACGACATCTCGCCGATCACCGACTACACCGGCACCCTCGCCGTGGAGTTCGGCGACTACGAGTTCGGTGAGCCGCAGCACTCGATCTCCGAGTGCCGCGAGAAGGACCTCACCTACCAGGCGCCGCTCTCGATGACGGTCCGGTTCGTCAACACCGAGACGGGCGAGATCCGCGAGCAGCGCGTCTTCATGGGCGACTTCCCGATGATGACCGAGCACGGCACGTTCATCATCAACGGCACCGAGCGCGTCATCGTCACGCAGCTCGTGCGGTCGCCGGGCGCCTACCTGATGGAGCCGAAGGACGCGACCAAGCAGGTCTTCACGGCGAACCTGATGCCGTCGCGCGGCTCGTGGCTCGAGCTGGAGATCGATAAGAAGGGCCTCGTCTACGCCCGGATCGACCGCAAGCGCAAGCTGCCGATCACGACGCTCCTCCGCGCCCTCCCGGCCGAGGACCCGACGACCGGCTTCGAGCTCGACACCTCGACGAACGAGGCGATCCTCGCGCTCTTCGACGAGCCGGCCCGCATCTACATCCAGGCGACGCTCGAGAAGGACCCGTCGACGCGCGAGGAGGAGGCGCTGATCGAGGTCTTCAAGAAGCAGCGCCCGGGCGAGCCGCCGACGCTCGACAACGCCCGCAACCTGCTCCGGTCGCTCTTCTTCGACCCGAAGCGCTACGACCTCACGAAGGTCGGCCGCTACAAGCTGAACCAGCGCCTCGGCGTGGACGTGCCGGAGGACACCCGCGTCCTGACGACGCAGGACATCATCGCCCTCGTCCGCCGGCTGGTCGACCTGCCGGTGCGCCTCGGCGTGCCGGAGGACTCGAAGGACTACGCGGCGGAGGCGGCGACGCTCCCGCGCGAGCCGGTGCGCGGGGAGCTCGACGAGTACGAGCACTTCGGCAACCGGCGGCTCCGCACCACCGGCGAGCTGATCCAGGAGGCGTTCCGCGTCGGCCTCTACCGCATGGAGCGCGTCGTGCGCGAGCGGATGACGACCGAGGACGTCGACACGATCACCCCGCAGACGATCATCAACATCCGCCCGGTCGTCGCGGCGCTCAAGGAGTTCTTCGGCTCCTCGCAGCTCTCGCAGTTCCTCGACCAGACGAACTCGCTCTCGAGCCTCACGCACCGGCGGCGCCTCTCGGCGCTCGGGGCGGGTGGCCTCACGCGCGAGCGCGCGCCGATCGAGGTGCGCGACGTCCATCCGACCCACTACGGCCGGATGTGCCCGATCGAGACGCCGGAAGGCCCGAACATCGGCCTCATCGGCGCGCTCGCCTCGTTCGCGACGGTCTCGGAGTTCGGCTTCATCCAGACGCCGTACCGCGTCGTCCAGAAGGGCAAGGTCAGCGACGAGATCGTCTACCTCGACGCCTCGCAGGAGGCGCAGTACACGATCGCGCAGGCCTCCGAGTCCGTCGACCCGAAGACCGGCAAGTTCGTCTCCGAGACGGTGCTCTGCCGCTCGGCGGCGGGCGAGGCCGTGATCGCGCGAGCCGACTCGGTCGACTACATGGACGTCTCGCCGGCGCAGATCGTCTCGGTCGCGACCGCCCTGATCCCGTTCCTCGAGCACAACGACGCGAACCGCGCGCTGATGGGCGCGAACATGCAGCGGCAGGCCGTGCCGCTGATGATCCCGCAGGCGCCGCTCGTCGGCACCGGGCTCGAGTACCGGGCCGCCGTCGACACCGGCGACGTCATCCTCGCCCGCAACACCGGCAAGGTGATCGACGTCGACGCCGAGCGCATCGTCGTCGAGGGCCGCGGGACGCGGGACGAGTACCCGCTGACGAAGTTCATGCGGTCGAACCAGGGCACGCTCATCCACCAGAAGCCGGTCGTGAAGCTCGGCGACAGCGTGGGGAAGGGCGAGGTGCTGGCGGACGGCGCGGCGACGGACCGCGGCGAGCTCGCGCTCGGCGCCAACCTGCTCGTCGCCTTCATGCCGTTCGAGGGCTACAACTTCGAGGACGCGATCGTCCTCTCCGAGCGCCTCGTCAAGGACGACGTGCTCAGCTCGATCCACATCCACGAGTACGAGATCGACGCCCGCTCGACGAAGCTCGGCGACGAGGAGATCACCCGCGACATCCCGAACCGCTCGGAGGAGTCGCTCGCGAACCTCGACGAGCGCGGGGTCGTGCGCATCGGGGCCGAGGTCGGCTCCGGCGACCTGCTCGTCGGCAAGGTGACGCCGAAGGGCGAGACCGAGCTGACCGCCGAGGAGAAGCTGATCCGCGCGATCTTCAAGGAGAAGGCGCGCGAGGTCCGCGACACCTCGCTCAAGGTCCCGCACGGCGAGGGCGGCAAGGTGATCGGCGTCAAGACGTTCTCCCGCGACGCGGGCGACGACCTGCCGCCGGGCGTCAACGAGCTCGTCCGCGTCTTCGTCGCGAAGAAGCGGAAGATCGCCGAGGGCGACAAGCTCGCCGGCCGCCACGGCAACAAGGGCGTGATCTCGAAGATCGTGCCCCAGGAGGACATGCCGTTCCTGGAGGACGGCTCGCCGGTCGACGTCATCCTCAACCCGCTGGGCGTGCCGAGC
>DASTKY010000145.1:0-2858 GCA_035715495.1 Gaiella sp.
GGATCCGGAGCGCCTGCGCGCCGGTCGTCGTCCGCGTCGCGACGACCTCCCAGGCGCAGTCGAGCGTGCAGCGGAAGCGCACCTCGCGCTTGCCCTTGAGGAACGCCGCCTGGCCGGGGAAGCGCACGTTCTTCAGGCCGACGTTCAGGGCGAGCCCGTCGCAGCGCGTGATCGAGCCGCCGCGCGCGCGGTCGAGCGCGTCGCGCACGGCGGGCAGGCTGGCCTTCGGCGTGCCGTCGGCGTAGTAGACGCCCGACTGCCAGCTGAGCAGCGCCTCCTCGTCGTGCGAGTGGAAGAGCAGGATCCCGGCGACGTTCGGCTGACAGAAGGCGAGCTTGAGCCCGACGTCGTAGGCGGCCGCTTGCTTCGACTCGTCGACCGGCTTCGTCGTCGTCGGCTCCGTCCCCGAGTAGAGCGACCGCTTGCCGTCGGGGACGATCGACTCGATCCCGAACTCGTCGTAGAGGATCGGGAGGGTCGAGCCGGCCTGCGGCGTCCCGTCGAACGCGCCCGCGAGGAGCCCCACGAGCTTGTCGTAGTCGGCGAGGCCGATCGAGGTGTTGCGCGGGTTCGGGGTGCTCGGGCTCGTCGACGAGTTGTCCGGGTAGGGGTGCATCGCAAACCCGTCCATGACGGGCGCCGTACGGCCGCTGGCGCGATACGCGGCGCCCATCGCCTGGATGAAGGCGGTCGGCGACGAGGTCGGCCGGATCCCGTCGGGGCGGTCGGAGCCGCGCGGGGCGAGCGCGCCGCCCCAGACGCGGAGCGTCGGGTCGGCCGCCTTGAGCGCGTCGTAGGTCCTGCCGAGCAGCTGGAGGTAGGCGGGGGCCGAGGCGTTCGCCCCGTTCAGGCCGAACTGCGGCAGCCAGAAGCGGTTCAGGTTCGGCTCGTTCCCCACGACGATGTCGTCGAACGTCGGGATCGCGGTCGCGAGCGCCGCGGCGTAGCGCGCGAAGTCCGCCTGGTCGGAGGGCTCGAGCGGGGTCGTCCGCGAGCCCGGGTGGTAGACGGAGACGTACACCTTGACGCCCGAGAGGCGGGCGGCCGCCTCGACGTTGCGCAGCACCGTCAGCTCGTGCGCGGTCGGCGCGGTCAGCCCGGGGAGCCAGTTCGACGTGACGCGCACCGCGGTGAAGCCGGCGAGGCGCATCTGCGCCATCTTCGTCTTCGCCGTGACGAGATCCGGCGAGCGCACGATGTCCTCGGCGGCGCCCAGCGACATCGTCGGCCCGGCCGCGTGCGCGGGCAGCGCGAGGACGAGGAATGCCGCGAAGGACCCGAGTGCGGTGACGATGGAGCGCATCTGGGGCGGGGTACGCTAGCTCTCGTGCGTGAAGATTCCGTTCGGAGCCAGCTGGGACGGCTGCCGAAGGGACCGGGCGTCTACCTCTTTCGGGACGAGCGCGACGAGATCCTCTACGTCGGCAAGGCGAAGTCGCTCCGGGCCCGGGTGCGCAGCTACTTCAACCGCGGCGGGGACACCCGCCAGGGAATCGACAACCTCGTCGGGCGGATCGGTCGCGTCGAGGTGATCGTCACGCAGAGCGAGGCGGAGGCGCTCCATCTCGAGCAGAACCTCGTCAAGCGCCACCGGCCGCCGTTCAACGTGCGGCTTCGCGACGACAAGTCGTTCCCGTACATCACCGTCACCGTGGAGGACGAGTACCCGCGCGTGATGTTCACGCGGGAGCGGCACCGCCGGGGGAATGTCTACTTCGGCCCGTACGCGAACGCCAAGAAGGTGCGCGAGACGCTCGACGTCCTCAACCGGGTGTTCCAGTTCCGCCCGTGCGAGGGCCCACGCCCGGGCCGCCACTCGGGGATCCCGTGCCTCGACTTCCACATCGAGCGGTGCGCTGCGCCCTGCATCGGCGCGATCTCGGTCGAGGAGTACCGCGAGATCATCGACGGCGTGATCGAGTTCCTCTCCGGCGAGACGCGCCCGATCCGCCGCGCGCTCGAGTCGCGCATGCGGGAGGCCGCCTCCGAGGAGCGCTTCGAGGACGCGGCGCGGTACCGCAACCGCCTGCGCGCGATCGAGAGCCTGGCCGAGCGCCAGGCGGCGGACAAGCGCGCGGTCGGCACGATCGACGTGATCGGGCTCGCGGTCGACGGCGACCGCGCCGCCGTGCAGCTCTTCCCGCTCCGGGACGGCCGGCTCGTCGACCGGTTCGCCTTCCACCTCGAGAACGTCGCGGGCCAGGACCGCGCCACGATCCTCGAGTCGTTCTGCCTCGAGCACTACGGCGCGGCGCCGGCCGTCCCGCCCCAGGTCGTCGTGCCGGCCGACATCACGGACACCGACGCGCTCGCGGCGTACCTCGGCGACCTGCGCGGCTCGCGCGTGGTCGTGCGCGCGCCGCAGCGCGGGGAGAAGCGCCGGCTCGCCGAGCTCGCAGACGAGAACGCCAGGCTCGCGCTGGAGCACGACACGAGCGCCGCCGAGCAGCGCCGCCGGCGACGGATCGAGGCGCTCGAGCAGCTCCGCGAGTCGCTCAACCTCGAGAGCCTGCCGCTCCGGATCGAGTGCTTCGACGTCTCGAACATCCAGGGGCGCGAGATCGTCGCGTCGATGTCGGTCTTCGTCGACGGCGAGTCGCGGCGCGCGCACTACCGGACGTTCGCGGTGCGCGGGCTCGACGGTCAGGACGACTTCGCCGCGATGGGCCAGGTCGTCTCGCGGCGGTTCGCGCGGCTCCGCGACGCGGCCTCCCCGGAGCGCTACGACGAGAGCTTCGCGTCGCTCCCGAACCTCGTCGTGATCGACGGCGGCAAGGGGCAGCTCGCGGCCGCGCTCGAGGCGATCCACTCGACCTACGACCTCCCGCGGGTTGCGGTCGTCGCCCTCGCCAAGCGCG
>DASTKY010000146.1:0-4477 GCA_035715495.1 Gaiella sp.
GCCTCGTCGTAGACGGTCACCCAGCCGTTGCGCGGACCGACGACGTGGCTCCCCGCCGAGCCGACCCGCGGGGCGAACGCCTGCACGGCGCGCTCGACGTCGGCGACGGCGTCGGTCTGGACATGAAGGGATGCGAACGACTCGGCGTGCCGTCCGGGCGCGAGACGCTCCGCGAGCGACTGCACCGGAGCGACGAGGACGACCCGGTCGTCCGCGAAGCCCCACCGCTGGTACACCGCGCGGGCGCCGGCGTTCGAGGCCCCGACCTCGAGCTGGAGGTGCACGACGCCGCGCGCCGCGAGCTCCTGGACGACCGCGCCCGCGAGGGAGGCGGCGACGCCCTCCTTGCGGCGGTCGGGCGCGACGTAGAGGTCCGTCAGCACGCCGACGTCGCCGTCCGTCTGGCGCGCGAGCGCGAAGCCCGCGGCGCCACCGTCCTCCTCGGCCAGGAACGCGAGGCCGGTGCCGACGATCTCGCGCACCTCCTCGAGCTCGCGCTCGGTGTCGTGCGACGCGTGCGGCGGAGGCGGCACCTCGCGCTCGAAGGCGCGGTAGAGCTCCTCGAGCACGGGCAGGTCGTCGGCGGTCGCGGCACGGACGCTCACGGCGAGATGCTAGTCACCACGACCGAAGGGGTTCCCCAGTTCCGAAAGTGAATCTATGCTTCGAGATGACCGGCGGCGGTCAACCCCCTCGGCCGTCGCCGGCGCATCTCTTGTTCGTTCGCCAGCGGGATTCGGCAGAAGCCGAATCCCGCGGCTCGATCCCTCGCCTGCGGCTCGGGCACACCCCTGAAGGCGCCCGCTTCGCGGTCGCACTGCCTCTTGGCGGAGACGGCCGACTCCACTTGCAAGGACGGGCAGGCGTCCCTCATTCGGCCAGCGCTTCGAGCACGTCGCGGAGGTCGTCGAAGGGCTCGTACGGGACGCCCTCCCGGTCGAGCCAGCGCGCGAGGCCGTCCCGCGCGAAGCGGCGGTCGGCCGCGAGCGAGACGCACCGGTCGGAGACGCCGTCGCCGACGTACGCGAACGGGCCGAGGCCCGCGACGGCCGAGCGCTTGCAGCGCTCGCCGCAGACCTCGCAGATCGCGCCCGGTGCGAACTCGGCGCGCCAGCCTCCCGGGTCGGCGGTCACGTGGTTCGCGACGACGCGCGCCTCGACGCCCTCGCGGCGGAGGATCGGCTCGATGTTCTCGTGGAAGCCGGCCGAGACGATCAGCGGGTCGTGGGCGGCGACCAGCTCGTGGAAACCGCTCCGGATCCGGACGTTCTCGACGAGCCACGCGACCACCTCGTCGTGCGGCGCGACGATCGTCGCCATCTCGGCGGCGATCACCTCGTCGAGGGTGAGCGTGCGCCCGAGCTCCGCCTCGAGGGCGACGTACGCCTCCCGGTCGCCGAACCGCTCGATCACCATGTGGAGCGAGTCGATCTCGGTGACGGTCCCGTCCCAGTCCAGGACGAGCGCGAGCGACCGACGATCGGTCACGCAGACGACGCTCGTGTTGCTTCAACACAAGCCGGCGGGATCCGCGCAGATGGGCCTGCCGCGCGTGGGCCTGGCGCCGGGACGGGCTTGTGTCGAGTCACCACAGGCGCTCTCTCAGCCGGCAGGGAGGGACCAGCCGCCGTCGACGACGACCGTCTGGCCGCGGATCATCTCGGCGTCGGGCGAGCAGAGGAAGGCGACGAGCCCCGCGATGTCGTCGGGGGTGACGAGCCTCCCGGCCGGGTTGCCGGCGCCCGAGGCGAGCATCTCCTCGCGGTTCGGGAAGTGCTCCAGGGCGCCCGTCTCCACGACGCCGGCGGACACCGCGTTGACGCGGATCCCGCGCGGGGCGAGCTCGACGGCGAGATAGCGGACGAGCGCCTCGAGCGCCGCCTTGGAGGTGCCGACGAGCGTGTAGTTCTCGAGCACCCGCACCGAGCCGAGGCTCGAGATCGCGACGATCGACGCACCTGCCGGCATCGCGCCGGCCGCGACCCGGGTCAGCGAGAGCAGCGCGCGGGCGTTCGCGTTGAGCGTCCAGTCCCAGTGCTTGTCCTCGGTCTCGAGCGCCGGGCGGATGACGCCCGTCGCGGCGTTGTGGACGAGCACGTCCAGCGGCCCGAGCGCCTCGACCTGCTCGAGCACCCGCGACGAGGTGACGTTGCCGCGGACGAGCACGGGCTCGGCGCCGAGCGCGCGCAGCTCGTCGGCCGTCTCCTCCGCCGCGCTGTCGGAGCGGAAGTACCCGATCGCGACGCGCGTCGCGCCCTCGCGGGCGAGCCGCAGGGCGATCGCCTTCCCGATCCCCCGTGAGCCGCCGGTGACGAGGACGGTACGGCCCGCGCTCACCGCTCGCCGCGGGGGAGCGGCTGCGACGCCGGCGCGGACGACGGGAGCGTCTCCCAGCCGATCCGCTCCCTCGACTCCGGGTCGGAGTGCTCGGCCTTCGTCGAGGCGTGGCCGAGGCGGTCCAGGAGCTCGATCTGCTCCTCGCCGTACCGCCGGACCGGGTGGTCGGCGGGCAGGTCGGCGATCGCCTCCCGCACGCGGGCGCGGATCTGGTACGCGAAGTGCGGCGTCGCCGGGCCGACGAGGGCGTCGATCGTCTCGAGAGTCGGTTCGGACATCGGCGGCGGAAGCCTAGACAGTAGCGTCGAGACGGTGCGTCGCCCGTCGACCGTCGAGCTGATGCTCCTGGCGACGATCGTCCTCTGGTCGCTCAACCTGACCATGAGCCGATACGTCCTGACGCACGGCTTCCAGCCGCTCGCGTACTCGAGCGTGCGCTACGGCCTCGGCGCCCTGATCTTCGTCGTGCTGACGCTCCTGCTCGAACGGTCGCTGCGGCTGCCGCGCCGCGACCTCGTCCGCGTCGTCGTCACCGCGGTCGTCGTCTGCGGGAACCAGGTCGTGTTCGTCTACGCGCTCGACCGGATCACCGCCTCGGTCATGGGCCTCATCCTCGGCGCGACGCCTGTCTTCGCCGGGTTGTTCGCGATCGTCAGCGGGCTCGAGACGCCGCCGCGCCGCTTCTGGGCGGGCGCGCTGCTCTCCTTCGCGGGCGTCGGGCTCGTCGCCGTCGGCTCCGGCGCCGAGGTCTCCGGCGACCTCGGCGGCGTGCTCCTCGGGATCCTCACCGCGATGAGCTGGGCGGCGTACACGATCCTCGTGACCCCGCTGATGCGCCGTCACTCGGCCACGAAGGTCAGCGCGGTCGTGATCGGGCTCGCGTCGATCCTCATCCTGCTGGTCGCGATCCCGCAGCTCTCGACGCAGGACTTCGACCTCGGCTGGAGCGTCTGGCTCGTCCTGCTCGCGGCCGCCGTCGGGCCACTCGTCGTCTCGAACGAGCTCTGGTTCCGCGTGCTCGACCGGATCGGGCCGGCGCGTGCCACGCTCGCCGCCAACCTGCAGCCGTTCCTCGCCGCCGCGATCGCCGTCGCCCTGCTCGGGGAGACGCTCTCCGCGGTGGAGCTGCTCGGCGGCGCCCTGATCGCGGCGGGGATCCTCGTCGCCCGCAGGCGCCGTGTCGTCGCGCCACCCGGCGAGTAGCGTTCCGCCGCGTGACACCGCAGCGCCGCACCGCGCTGGCGTCCGTCGTCGCGGCCGCCGTCCTGATCGGCCTGAAGCTCGTGGTCGGGCTCGCCGCCGGGAGCCTCGGCCTGATGGCCGACGCGGCCCACTCGGGGACGGATCTCGTCGCCGCGCTGCTCACGTTCTTCGCGGTGGGCGTCGCGACGAAGCCGGCCGACGCGGGCCACCTCTACGGCCACGGCAAGGCGGAGCACCTGGCCGCGCTCGCAGAGGCGGCCTTCCTTGTCCTCGTCTCGCTCCTCCTCGGCGGGCTGGCGATCGCGCGGCTCGCGGGTTGGATCACGCTGGACGTCGAGCCGGCGTGGTGGGCGTTCGCGGCGCTCGCCGTCGTCGTCGCGATCGACCTCGGGCGGACGGTGGTGTCGTACCGTGCCGCGCAGCGGTACGAGAGCGCCGCGCTCCTCTCGAACGCGCTCCACTTCGGCTCCGACCTCTTCGCGACGATCGCGGTGCTCGGCGGCCTGGTCGCCGCCCGCGCCGGCTTCCCCGAGGGCGACTCGATCGCGGCGCTCGTCGTCGCCGTGCTCGTCGTCGTCGCGGCCCTCCGGCTGATCCGCCGCAACGTCGACGTCCTGATGGACCGCGCGCCGGCGGACGCCGTCGACGCCGCCCGGGAGGCGATCGAGGCGCTCGACCCGCCCGTCGTCCTCCGGCGGCTCCGGCTGCGTCAGGCGGCCGGCCGCGCGTTCGCCGACGTCGTGATCGGGGTCTCGCCCGGCGCGGCCGTCGGCCAGGGGCATGCCGCCGCCGACCGCGTCGAGGACGCGGTGCAGCGCGCCCTGCCGGGAAGCGACGTGGTCGTGCACGTCGAGCCCACCGCGGCCGCGGGCGAGCTCCGCGAGCGCGTCCGCGCCGCCGCGATGACCGTCTCCCACGTCCGCGAGCTCCACGACGT
>DASTKY010000147.1:0-3352 GCA_035715495.1 Gaiella sp.
ACAGTTCTCATGGCACGCTCCTTCCGGCTCCGATGTGCCTCGACGGTAGGAGCCCGAGGGGAGCGGCGCTTCGCCGGGATCCGCCAACCTCGCGCGGCCGCGCATGGTTCGTTTCGACCATGCCTGGTGTCCGTCAGACGAGCCCGTGCTCGAACGCGTACGCGCTCGCGGCCGTGCGGGAGGACACGCCGAGGCTCGCGTAGAGGTTCTGCAGGTGGCGCGCGACCGTGTGCTCGCTCAGCGTCAGCGCGGCCGCGATCTCCCGGTTCGTCCGGCCCCGTGCGACGAGCCGGAGCACCTCGAGCTGGCGCGGCGTCAGGCCGTGCGACGGGCCTGCGCCTGCGGCGTCGAGTCGAGCGAGCTCCGGTGCCGCGCCGAGCGCCGTGAACGACCGCCGCGCGGCGTCGAGCTCGAGCGAGGCGCCGTCGTCGTCACCGAGCTCGCGGCAGGCGCGGGCGACGAGGACGCGCACCCTCGCGACGTCGTACGGCGCGTCGAGCTCGCCCCAGATCGTCCCGGCGCGCCGGAGCTCGACGAGCGCGGCCTTTGCGTCCCCGTCTGCGAGCGCGACGGCGCCGCGCGTCTGCGCGACGAGCGCGTCGAGCATCTCGCTCCTGTACCGCTCCACGAGCGACGCGAGCTCTCGGCACGCCGCGCGCGCCTCGTCCACCTCACCGGCCTCGAGCGCGACCTCGGCGAGCGCCGGCAGGAGCGTCGCTCGTCGCAGCGGGTCCGGCGTCTCGTCGAGCGCGCGTCGGAGCGCCTGCAGCGCCGCGTCCCGCCGCCCCTGCGCGGCGCGGAGCAGCGCGAGGCCCGGCTGGGGCTCCCAGCCGAGCGCGCTGGCCTCGCGGTACGCCGTCTCGGCCTCCCGCAGGTCGCCGCGGAGCCGGTGGAGCTCGCCACGCCGATAGGCGGCCGCCGCCGCCGCGCCGCGGTTGAAGCTGCGTGCGAGCCGTTCGGACGCGCGCCGCGCCTCCGAGAGCGCGTCGTCCCACGCGCCCTGGAGCTGGAAGATCTCCGCGCGGTGGACGAGGCAGCGGCCCGTGAACGCGACGAGGTCGGGCTGCTCGCCGCACCAGCGGGCCAGCACGCCCGTCCACTCCCGGGCCCGGCGCACCTCGAGCACGTCCTGGCAGGCGAGGATGACGGCGCAGTAGACCATCCCCGTCGTGATCGGCGAGAGGCCCCCGCCGGCGACGAGCACCATCGCCTCGTCGAGCAGCGCGAGGCCCTCCTCGACCCGTCCGGCCCGGAGGAGCATGTAGCCCTCGGCCTGGGTGGTCAGCGCGAGCGCCTCGTCGTCCGCGAACCGCGCGGCGATCGCGCGGGCGTCCGCGGCGACGGCCGCTCCGGCCTCGAAGTCGCCCTCCGCCTCGTGCCGGAAGACGAGCGGCATCAGCAGGTACCCCTGCTCGACCGCGTCCTCGTCGCCGAGGAGCGAGCCGGCGCGACCGAGCCAGCCGCCCGCCGTGCCGACCTCGCCGCGCATCGCGAGGGTCATGCCGATCCAGAAGGCGCACCGGACCGCGGCCCGGGTCGCCCCCGCGTCGACGTGGCTGCGGTGGGCGCGCTCCAGCGCGGCCACGTACGCGTCGTCCTCGCCGAGGAGGTATGCCGCGACGGCGAGCAGCTCGAGGTCGGGGGCGGCGAGCGGCGCGAGGTCGTCGGCGCGACTCAGGGCCTCGTGCGCCTCGCGCCACGCGCGGCGCTCGACGGCGTTGCGTCCCGCCGCCAGCGCGGCCCCCGCGTCGTCGCTCGTCAGCCGTTCGACCACCCGACCTCCTCCGGACGGGCGGACCCTACTCCTCGGCCGGCGCTCGTCCAGGGTCGGAGGGCTCGCCGTCGTGGATCGCGCGCACGGCGTCGATCGTGTCGGCCTCGTCCGCCCGCTTGTCCGGCCGGTAGCCCTTCACCCGGGCGAAGCGCAGCGCGAGCCCGCCGGGGTACCGCGAGCTCGTCTGGACGCCGTCGAACGCGATCTCCACGACCTGCTCGGGGCGCACGTGGACGACCCGGCCGTCGCGGGAGGTCTCGAGCTCGAGGAACCGCTCGGTCTGCCAGGCGAGCATCGCGTCGGTCATCCCCTTGAACGTCTTGCCGAGCATCACGAAGCCGCCGGTGGCCGGGTCCCGGGCGCCGCGGTGGATGTTGCTGAGCGTCCCCTGCCGCCGGCCGCTGCCCCACTCGACGGCGAGGACGACCAGGTCGAGCGTGCGGGCCTGCTTCACCTTGATCCAGCCGACACCCCGCCGCCCCGCCTCGTACGGGCTGTCCAGCGCCTTCACCATCACGCCTTCGTGGCCGGCGGCGAGCGCCTCGGCGAGGAAGCGCTCGGCCTCCTCGACGTCGTCGGTCTCCAACCTGCGCGGCCGCAGGTCGTCCGGCACGCGGTCGGCGAGCCGCGCGACGCGCTCGGTGAGCGGGAGGTCGAGCAGGTCGGTCCCGTCCAGCTGGAGGCAGTCGAAGAAGAACGGCGTCAGGTCGACCGCGCGCGCCGCATCGTCCTCGAGCGTCGTCCCGAACCGGCTCATCGTCACCTGGAAGGGATGCGGGCGACCGTCCGGCCGCAGCGCGATCACCTCGCCGTCGAGGACGATCGACGCGACGGGCAGCCGTCGCACCGTCTCGACGACCTCGGGGACGCGGTCGGTGACCTCGGCCAGGCTGCGCGTGTAGGCGCGGACGTCGTCCCCCTCGCGGTGCACCTGGAGGCGGGCGCCGTCGAGCTTCCACTCGAGGCCGGCCGTCCCCACGCGCCCGAGCGCCTCCGCGACGTCGGCGGCGGTCTGGGCGAGCATCGGCTGGACGGGCCGGAAGAGCTCGAGCCGGAACGCCGCGAGGCCCGCGGCGCCCTCGGTGAGCGCGGCGCGCGCGACCTCCACGAGCCCGCCGGCGAGCATCGTCGCGCGCCGGACGTCGGCGGCTGGAAGATCGGAGGCCCGCGCGACCGCCTCGAGCATGACCCCCTCGAGCGCGCCCTGCCGGAGGCCGCCCTGGAGCACGCCGCGGAGCAGGCGCTGCTCGGGCTCGGTCGCGTGCTCGAAGAGGCGCCGCAAGTCCTGCCTCCGCGCCTCCTGCGAGCCCGGGCCCGAGGCGGCGCCCAGCCCGTCGAGCGCCGCCGCGACGTCGAGCACCTCGAGCGTCTCCGTCCCGGCGGGAGGCGGGAGCTCGCGGAGCGCCGCCCAGCCGACCCCGAGGGGGGGGAGGGAGCCCGTCAGCACCATCACGGCGAGCCGGATCTCCTCGGGGTCCACGCGTCTGAGGCAGTCGGCGAGCTCCGCGACCTTGGCCGAGCGCGCGCTGGTCTCCGCGACCGCAGCCGACGTCCGCGCGAGCTCCGCGAAGCGCATCG
>DASTKY010000148.1:0-4274 GCA_035715495.1 Gaiella sp.
CGACGCTCCACGTCCCCGGCGAGCAGGACGCGGTCACGGTCGACTTCGTCGCCAGCGCGCACGCGATCCAGCACGTCAGCCAGCTCGGGCGCCCGTCGATCGGACATGCGACCTCGGCGGGGAAGGTGATGCTGGCGTTCACCGGGCGGCCGCTCCCGCGTCGTTCGTTGCGGGCCTTCACGCCGCACACGATCACGGACCGCGAGGCGCTCGCCGCCGAGCTCGAGCGCGTGCGGGAGCAGGGGTTCGCCGAGGCCTTCGAGGAGCGCGAGCCGGGCCTCGCCGCCGTCGCCGCCCCGGTGTGGTCCGCGTCCGGGGCGCTGGCGGCGATCGTCGCGCTGCAGGGCCCCACGAGCCGGTTCGGCCGCACGGAGGTGCGCCGGGCGGTCGACCCGCTCGTCGACCATGCGCGCGCGGTCTCGACCGACCTCGGCTGGTCGGCCGACGTCGCCCGGCTCAGCGCTCCCGCGGCTGCCAGCTGAAGCGCCGGAGCGCGACGAGCAGGCCGGCCGCGCCCCACGCCACGACCACCGCGACGGCGCCGAGGTCGTCCACGGGGCTCTGGCCGCGGACGTAGGCGTCCTCGACGAGGTCGATCAGGTACGTGAGGGGGAGCACGTCCGAGACCGCCTGGAGGAACGCCGGGTACCCGTCGGTCGAGCCGAACGAGCCCGAGAGGAACGCCATCGGCAGGACGACGAGGTTGACGACGGCGGACGCGCCCTCCGCCGAGCGGATCAGGGACGCGAGCCCCACGCCCAGGCCTGCGAGCGCGAGCGCCCCGACGAGGAGCACGACGACGAGCGAGCCCCAGCTCTCCGGGCCGGCGGCGTCGTAGAGCAGGACGCCGAGCGCCACCGTCGCCGCCATCTGGAGGAGGAACACGAGGAGCGTCGAGGCGAGCACGGCCCCGATGTAGGTCGCGGGCGGGAGCGGCGTCGCGCGCAGCCGCTTGAGGATCCCGCCCTCCCGCCGGATCACGAGGGTGATCGCGAGCCCGGCGAGCGCCGTGTTCGCGCAGCCGTAGCCGAGGATCCCGACGAGGAGCCGGTCGACGGCCGGGACGCCGTCGATGTCCCCGTCGTAGACCGCGCCGAGGAGCAGGAAGAGCATCGGCGGGAAGACGAAGATGAAGACCGCCGACTCCTTGTTCCGCCAGAACAGGAGCTGCTGGGTCCGGAGCTCGTGGGCGAGCAGCGTCACGTGCGCTCCTCGTCGACGAGCTCGAGGTAGACGTCCTCGAGGCTGGCACGCCGCACCTCGAGCCCCTCGAGCTCCCGTCCCTCGGCGAGCGCGCGGCCCGTCAGCTCCGCGAGCACGCGCGTCGGCTCGGCGGTGGAGAGGACGACGTCACGGCCCTCCTCGCGGTAGCGGATCTCGACCTCCGGGGCGCCCGCGATCAGCTCGCTCGGCGTCCCGATGCGGATCAGCTCGCCCTCGCGGATCACGGCGACCCGGTCGGCGAGCTGCTGCGCCTCGTCGAGGTAGTGCGTCGTGAGCAGGATCGTCTTGCCGAGCGAGCGCAGCGCCCGGACGAGGTCCCACGCCGTCCGGCGCGCGGAGGGGTCGAAGCCGGTCGTCGGCTCGTCGAGGAAGACGAGCTCCGGATCGCCGACGAGCGCGACGCCGAGGTCGAGCCGCCGCTTCTGGCCGCCCGACAGGGTCTTCACCCTCGCGTCCGCCTTGTCGGCGAGCCCGACGAGCTCGATCACCTCGTCGACCGGCCGCGGGCGGCGGAAGTAGCCCGCGAACATGCGGTGCACCTCGCGCACGCTGAGCGTCGGGGGCAGCTCGGAGTGCTGGAGAACGACCCCGATCCGCTCGCGGTGGGCCGCGTTGCTCCGCCAGGGGTCGACGCCGAGCACGGACACCTCGCCCGCGTCGAGCGCGCGGTACCCCTCGAGGATCTCGACCGTCGTCGTCTTCCCGGCGCCGTTCGGGCCGAGGAGCCCGAAGACCTCGCCCGGCATGACGTCGAAGTCGATCCCGCGGACGGCCTCGACGCCGCCGTACGCCTTCCGGAGGCCGCGGACGCGGATCGCCGGCTCGGCGCTCACGTGGCCAGGTGCAGCACCGTCATCGACCCGGGGGCGAAGCCCGGGTCGCTCCCGGTCAGGGCGACCGAGATCTCCGAGCAGTCGGGCTGGTGGCCCACGGTGGCGACGGGGCCGGAGGCGCCGGCGACGGCGCCGCGGAGCGCGTCGAGGGTCGCGCCGGGCGCGAGCGCCGGCTCGACGCGCAGGGCGGCACCCGTCGCCTCCGCGATCGCCTCCGCCGTCCGGCGGGCGCGGACGAGCGGGCTCGCGAGCACGGTCGCGGGCGGCTCGGCGAGGGCCGCGAGGCGGGCGCCGAGCGCACGCGCCTGACGTTCGCCCTCGTGGGTCAGCTCGCGGAGGTCGTCCGGCTCGCCCGGGGCGGCCTCGGCGTGGCGGCAGAGGTAGACGCGCACCCGCGCGATCGTAGTCGGGACGCAGCCGGCGACCGCCGGCGTACGGCTATAACGGCGTGGTGGCCACCGCCTACCGCTACGTCGTCGCAGACGTCTTCACCGACCGGCCGCTGACCGGCAACCCGCTGGCGGTCTTCACCGACGGGCGCGGCCTCGACGACGAGACGATGCAGCGCGTCGCACGGGAGCTCAACCTCTCCGAGACCGTCTTCGTCTTCCCGGCGGAGCAGGGCGGCACGGCCCGCATCCGGATCTTCACGCCTCTCCAGGAGCTGCCCTTCGCGGGCCACCCGACCCTCGGCACGGCGTTCGTGCTCGGGCTCCCGCTCCAGCGCGGCGTGATCGAGCTCGAGACCGGCGTCGGCACCGTGCCGGTCGTGCTCGAGCGCGACAGCCAGGGCGGCATCGCCTTCGGGCGCATGACCCAGCCGGTCCCCCGCGTCGAGGAGGTCGACCCGGCCCCGTACCTTGCCGCGCTCCGGGTCGAGGAGCAGCCCGTCCTCCCGGTCGAGCGCTACGACAACGGGACGCAGCACACGCTCGTCGGGCTCGCGTCGCTCGACGCCGTCGCGGCGGTCGTGCCCGACCACGCCGCGCTCGTCGAGCTCGGCGGCACCGGGGTCACGGTCTTCGCCGGCGAGGGGACGCGCTGGACGGCCCGGATGTTCGCGCCGGCCCACGGCGTCCCGGAGGATCCCGCGACCGGGTCGATGGCCGGCCCGCTCGCGTGCCACCTCTGCCGGCACGGGCTCGTCCCGTGGGGCGAGGAGGTCGTCGTCTCCCAGGGCGGCGCGATCGGCCGCCCGTCGACGCTCCACGCGCGCGCGGAGGGCGGGGACGGCCTGATCGACGCGGTCGAGGTCGGCGGCGCGGCGGTGATCGTCGCGCGCGGCGAGTTTCGCTTCTAGCCCGGCTTCGAGAACTGCGCGAGGAAGTCGTCGACCTCCTGGTCGCTCGGCACCTGGCCGTTGGGCGTGAGGCCGTTGACCATCTGCGGCACGACCGCGGCGAGGACGTCCGCCGCCTCGTCCTCGGAGATCCCCGCCTCGCGGGCGACCTGCTGCACCGCGTCCTCGCCGACGACCGCGCGGACCTGCGACGGCTCGAGCGGCTCGTTGGCGCCCGTGCCGACCCACGAGTCCGCCTGGGCGCTGAGCCCGTTCGCCTGGGCGCCCTGCATGATCTTCGAGAGCCCGCCGCCCTGGAGGAACTTCGCGACGAGCGGGCCGAGCGTCGCGACGAGCGCGCCCATGTCGATCCCGCCGCCCGACCTGGTGCCGACGCTGCCCCCGCCGCCGCCGAGCAGGCCACCGAGGATGTCCTGCAGCCCGCCCGCGCCCGCGCTCGCACCCGACGAGCCAGAGCCGCCGCCCAGGAGGCCGCCGAGCAGGTCGTCGAGGCCGAGCCCTCCCTGGCCGCCCTGGCCGCTCTGCCCGCCCGTCGACTTCGTCAGGCTGCCCAGCAGGTCGTCGAGTCCACTCATGTCGTCCTCCGGCGTCGTGGGGACAGGGATCCTTCCACACGAGGTGTTCGCTCAGCGGAACGCGACGGCGGTGATCCCGTCGAGCTCGACCGAGAGCGCCGCCCAGAAGCGGCCGCCGTCGCGCGAGACGTGGAGGCGCTCGGCCGTCGCATAGACGGCGAGGTCGGGATGCCCGGGCGAGATCGCGACGGCGACGCCCGGTCCGAGGCCCGCACCGGTCTCGCGCCACGTCGCCCCGCCGTCGTGCGAAACGACGAGCGGCGGCCTGCGGTCGACGACCGCGAGCACCGTCGAGCCGTGACCGGCGGCGGCGACGAGCAGGGGCAGGTCGACGGCGGGCGC
>DASTKY010000149.1:0-8320 GCA_035715495.1 Gaiella sp.
GATACGGGCCGAAGGCCCTCGCGGTCGCCGGCCGGGTCGGGGACGGGGTGATCATCCAGCTCGCAGACCCCGAGATCATCCAGTGGATCATGGGCACTGCCCGCGCCGCGGCCGAGGAGGCGGGGCGCGACCCGGCGGCGCTCAGGTGCATCGTCTGCGCGCCGAGCCACGTGGGGCCGATCGAGGACGGCCGCGAGCAGACGCGCTGGTTCCCCGCGATGGTCTCGAACCACGTCAAGGACCTGATCGAGCGCTACGGCACGGACGGGTCGGTGATCCCGCACGCGCTGACCGACTACGTCGAGAAGCGGAAGTTCTACGACTACTCGGAGCACTCGCGGGTCGGCGCGAAGCACGGCGAGTTCGTCACCGACGAGATCTGCGACCGCTTCTCCGTCCTCGGCGACGTCGGCCAGATCACGACGAAGCTGCGCGAGCTCGAGTCGATCGGCGTCGACCACTTCTCGATCTACCTGATGACGCACAGCCAGGAGCAGACCCTCCAGGCGTACGGGAAGGACGTCATCCCGCAGTTCCGCGGCGCGACGGTCTAGGCCGTGGGGGCCTCGCACGAAGGCCCGGCCGACTGGAGCGCGGTCGCGGCCGGCTGGGAGCGCCGGCGGGCGCTCTTCTGGGACGCGACGCGGGTCGTCTCCGAGCGCCTCGTCGAGCTCCTCGACCCGGCACCGGGCCAGACAATCCTCGACCTCGCGTCCGGGCCGGGCGACACGGGCTTCCTGGCCCTGCCGCGCCTGCGGCCGGGCGGCCGGCTGATCTCGACCGACGTCGCGCCGGAGATGGTCGAGACCGCGCGGCGGCGAGCGCGTGAGCTCGGCCTCGACGAAGGGCCCGAGCTCGCCTTCGCCGTCGAGGACGCGGCGGCGCTCTCGCTGGGCGACGGCTCGGTCGACGGCGTCGTCTGCCGGTGGGGCCTCATGTTCCCGCCGGTGATGGAGGAGGCCACGGCCGAGATCGCGCGCGTCCTGCGGCCAGGGGGTCGCGCGGCCGTCGCGACGTGGGCGGCGCCCGAGCACAACGACTGGATCACGGCGGCCGGCCGCAGCGCGGTCGCGCTCGGGCTGCTCGAGCGGCCGGACCCCGACGCGCCGGGGCCGTTCCGGCTCTCGCCGCCCGGAGCGGTCGAGGCGGTCCTCCGGGGCGGCGGCCTGGAGGTCGAGCTCGTCGAGGACCTGCCGCTGACCTGGAGGGCGGCATCGGTCGAGGAGTGGTGGGAGACCGTCCAGGACACGTCGCGCATGCTCTCCGAGGTTCTTGCAGGCGTCGGGCCCGACGAGGCCGCGGCGATCCGCGCAGGCGCCGAGCGACGGCTCGCGGACCATGTCGCCGCCGACGGGTCCCTCGCGGTGCCGAGCCTCGCGCGGGTCGCGCTCGCCGTCCGCCGCTGAGCGGGTCGACGGCGGCGCGTGAGGATGGCGAGGGCCGGACTTGAACCGGCGACACCACGGTTTTCAGCCGTGTGCTCTACCAACTGAGCTACCTCGCCCGGGGACGGGCAGTGTAGCCGGGCGCCGCCCGGATCGTGACCCGCGCGCGGGGCTCAGGCGTCGCGGGTCGCGCCCACGCGGTCGACCACGGGCCCCTGCGCAGACCACGGGAACTCGATCCAGCGGTCGGTCCGCCGCCAGACGTAGTCGCTGCGCACGACCGAGTGCGGCTTCTCGTAGAGGACGGCGACCCGGACCTCCCCCACCTTCCCCGCGCAGAACGCCTGGACGCTCTCGAGCGTGTGCCCGGTGTCCGCGACGTCGTCGGCGATCAGGATGCGCGCGTCCTGGAGGTCGACGAAGTCGGGCGCCGGCGGCAGGATGCGCGGCACCTCCAGGCGCTCGTCGACGCCCGTGTAGTACTCGACGTTCATCGTGTAGACGTTCTTGACGGCGAGGGCGTAGCCGAGCGCGGCGCCCACCAGGAGGCCGCCGCGGGCGATCGAGAGGATCATCTCGGGCTCGTAGCCGTCGTCGACGACCTCGACGGCGAGCTCGCGCGCCGCCTGACCGAGGTCGGCCCACTCCATGATCTCGCGGTCGGCGGCGATGCCCGACGCTATCCCATCGCGACCCCGGCTGCGCCCGCGACCGGACCGCCGGGTAGCCTCCGGTGCCGTGGCCGCGACGCCCCGGACCGTGACCGTCGTCGGCGCGCCGCTCGATCTCGGGCAGGGTCGACGCGGCGTGGACATGGGGCCGTCCGCCATCCGCTATGCCGGTCTCGAGGAGCGGCTGACCTCGTTCGGCTGCCGCGTCGTCGACCGCGGCAACCTCGCGGTGCCGGAGCCGGAGGCCCTCGCGGTGCGGGACGAGCGCGCGCGCTTCCTCCCCGAGATCCTCGAGGCGTGCGCGGCGCTCGCCGCGCTCGTCGGCGACGTCGTCGTGGACGGCGCCCTGCCACTCGTGCTCGGCGGCGACCACTCCGTCGCGCTGGGCACGCTCGCGGGCCTGCGGGCCGCGGCGGGCGAGCCGGGCGGGGTGATCTGGATCGACGCGCACGGCGACCTCAACGCGCCTGCGACGAGCCCGTCCGGGAACGTCCACGGGATGCCGCTCGCGGCCGCGCTCGGCCTCGCGGGCGATGCCTTCGCCCACCCGGGCCTGACGCTCCCCGCGGTCGATCCGCGGCGGGTGGTGCTGATGGGCCTCCGGTCGCTCGACCCCGCGGAGCGCGCGCTGATCCGCGACGCGGGGATCCGGGCGATCACGATGACCGAGATCGACCGGATCGGGATCGAGCGGGCGGCACAGGAGGCGATCGACCGCGCGTCCGGGCCGGGCTTCGTCCACGTGTCGCTCGACCTCGACGCGCTCGACCCCGAGGTCGCGCCGGGCGTCGGGACGCCCGTGAAGGGCGGCCTGACCTATCGCGAGGCCCACCTCGCGTGCGAGGACATCGCCGAGGCTGGGATCGTCGGCTCGCTCGAGCTCGTCGAGGTGAACCCGATCCTCGACCGCGAGAACGCGAGCGCGGCGATCGCGGTCGAGCTCGCCGCGAGCGCGCTCGGCCAGTCGATCCTCTGAGGCGGTCAGGTTCACGGCGAGGGAAGAGCGTCCGGGCCGGCTGACCGCGCCACGAACGCTCTTCGGTGCCGTCGACCCTAGCGCACTCCGGCGGCGGAGCCAAGGATGCGGATCACGAGCGGCCGGCCCGGCCGGGCGTGCAGCATCGAGGCGGCGTTCCCGCGGTTGATCGCGACGGACATGTTCCGGTAGCTGTCCTCGTAGAGGATGACGTCGCCGGGGCGCGCGTCCGCGAACGTCCGGGCCATGATCGCGTAGTAGCGCTCGCCCGCGAGCTCGAGCTCCACGCGCGAGCCCGGCACGAGGCCGACTCGCTCGACGTCGTCCCGCGTGAGGTTGAGGGCGATGTTGCCGAAGCTGTCGACGTAGAGCGTCGTCGCGTCGATCCGCTCGTCTGCGAAGCGCGGCTGGGGCAGGTCGAGCCGCACGAGCGCGTCGGGGTCGAGCGGTGGCCCGAGCTCCGCCAGGGGGACGCCGTTCGCGAGGTGCGCGGCCGCGGGCGCGAAGAGGTCCCGGCCGTGGAACGTCCGCGAGATCGTCTCGAGCGCGTACGCCGGGTTGGCGAGCTCTCGGACGTCCGCGATGCCCGCGCGCTCGGCGGCCGGGAGCAGCAATCCGTTGTCGGGGCCGACGTAGAGCCGTCCCTCCCGGTCGGAGAGCGCGAGCGGACGACGCGAGCCACCCACGCCGGGATCGACGACCGCGAGGTGGACGCCGACGGGCATGTACGGCAGCGTGCTCGCGAGCACGAGCGCCCCCTGCAGGACGTGGGTCGGCGGGATCCCGTGGGTCACGTCGATCACGCGCGTCTCGGGCGCGATCCGGGCGATCACTCCGTGGCAGGTGCCGACGAAGTCGTCCTGGAGGCCGAAGTCGGTCAGGAAGCAGATCACCATTCCGGGTCGAGTCTACGGCGCCGCGAGCGCCGTTCCGACCGCGTCGACCAGCCCGTCGACATCGCTCGTGGCCGCCTCGGCGAGGACCTCGACGCCGGCCGCGTGCGCGGCGCCCGTCGTCTCCGGCCCGATCGAGACGGCAGGCGCCGTCTCGGCGAGCGCGCCGTAGGCCGCGGCCGCGGAGGGCGAGGCGAGGACGACGAGGTCGCACGCCGGCCACCGCTCGGGCCGGAGCGGCACGGTGCGGTAGAGCGCGACGACGTCGGCGCCCAGCGTCTCGGGGAGCAGCCGTCGCGCTCCCTCCGCGCCGGCGAAGAGCACGCGACCGGTGTCGGGCGGGAGCGCCTCCAGCAGGCCTTCCTGCGTCGAGGTCGGAGCGACGACGTCCGCGCCACCGAAGGCCTCCGCCGTCGCGCGCCCGATCGCCGCCACCCGCCGCGGCGTCCCGGTCATCCGCCGCCGCAGCTCGCGGGCGCCGACCGCGCTCGTGAGCACGACCCAGTCGTACCCGTCGACGGCCACCGGCTCGTCCCCGAGCGGCTCGATCGCGACGAGCGGGACGTGGTGGACGGTGTGGCCCTCGGCCCGCAGCCGCTCGACGAGCTCCGCCTCGCGCCCGGCGGGCCGCGTCACGGTGACGGTCCCGGGGCGGGCGTGCGGTCCCATCCCTAGCCCCCGCCCGCCCACGGGGAGAGGAACGGTATGGGCGCGGAGGTCACGCGTCCGTGCCGTCTGTGTGTCGATCGTGCGACGCGCGCGGTCACGGGGCGAGGGCGGCGAGCTCGCGGCCGAGCGCGTCGGGGTCGGATCCCTGCCGGCGCTCGAGCCACGTCCCGTCCTCGGCGGCGATCAGCCCTGTGAGGACGACGCCGTCGTGGTGGGCCGCCACCGGGGCGAGGCAGCCGCCTCCGACGACGGCGACGCACCGCCGCTCGGCCTCGACGCGACGCCGCGTCTCGGGATCGTCCGTCGCGGCGACGAGGTGCTCGTCGCCGGTGCGCACCTGGAGCGCGAGGGCGCCCTGCCCCGCCTCGGGCAGCATCTGTTCCGGGTCGAGGCGGGCGTCGATCTCGGCTCCGAGCCCGAGCCGGTCGAGGCCGCACGCGGCGAGGACGACCGCGTCGAGCCCACGCTCGCCGCGCTTCCGGAGCCGCGTGTCGATGTTCCCGCGGAGCGGCTCGATCGAGAGGGTCGGCTCGAGCGCGAGGAGCTGCGCCCGCCGCCGCGCCGAGGCCGTGCCGACGCGGAGGCCGGGACGGAGCGCGGCGACGCCGCAGAGCGCGTCGCGTGGATCCTCCCTCGGCGGGTAGGCGCCGACGACGAGGCCGTCCGTGTCCGTCGAGGTCATGTCCTTGGCGGAGTGCACCGCGACGTCGATCCGGTTGCCGAGGAGAGCTTCCTCGAGCTCCTTGACGAAGACGCCCCGGCTCCCGATCTCGCCGAACGGACGCGTCCGGTCGCGGTCGCCCGCCGTGGTGATCGGCACGAGCGCGATCTCGACCCCGGGCCGACGGAGCGCGTCAGCGGCGCGCTCGGCCTGGGTGAGCGCGAGCCTACTTCCGCGCGAGCCGACGCGCAGCAGCACGGCAGGGCCGGATGGTCTGCGTCGACGGGAGCCCGCACGCGCGGCCTCCGGTCGGACGGATGCGGACGAACGCCGTCGGGACGACGACCGGGAGAGGCCGTCCGCGAACCAGCTCACGCCTGACCGTCACGCGCCCTCACCCTCCTCCTCGAGGCCGAACAGGTGCCGCACGGCGTCAGCATAGAGCAGCCCGTCGGGCGTGACGGCCGCCTCCTTCAGACGCACCGTCGGCAGGTGCAGGAGCTTGTTCACGATCTGGGCGGTCACGGTCTCGACGGCGGCGCGCTCGCCCTCGGAGAGGCGCTCGAGCCTGGGCTCGAGCCGCTCGAGCTCGGCTGCTCGGATCTCCTCGGCGCGCGCGCGGAGCGACGCGATCGCGGGCACGACCGCGAGCGACGCCTGCCAGGCGGCGAAGCGCTCCGCCTCCGCCGCGACGATGCGCTCGGCGTGCACGGCCTCCGAGCGGCGCCCCTCGAGCGACGCCGCGACGACTGCCTCCAGGTCGTCGACGTCGTAGACGAAGCAGCCGTCGACCGACGCCAGCGCGGGATCGACGTCGCGCGGGACGGCGAGGTCGACGAAGAGCAGCGGCCGGCCGCGGCGCGCGCGGAGCGTCCCCACGAGCTCGTCGCTCCGGAGCACGAACCCCGGCGCGCTCGTGGAGGCGACGACGACGTCGGCGTCCGCCACCGCGCCGGCGAGCCCGTCGAGCGACACCACCGTGGCGCCGAGCGCCGCCGCGAGGCGCTCCGCCCGCTCGACCGAGCGGTTGACGATCGCCGAGACGGCCGCACCCCGCGAGCGCAGGTTGCGGGCCGTCAGCTCGCTCGTCCGGCCGGCGCCGACGAGGACGACGCGACGGCCCGAGAGTCCGTCGAACACCTGCTCCGCCAGCGCGGCGGCGGCGGCGGGGACGGAGGACGGGCTCTCGCCGATCGCCGTCTCGACCCGCGCGCGGCGGCCTGCGTGGAGCGCCATCCGGAACGTGCGGTCGAGCAGCGGGCCGGGCGCGCCGGCCTCGAACGCGTCGCGCACCTGCCCGAGGATCTCCCCCTCGCCGGGAACCATCGAGTCGAGGCCCGCCGCGACGCGGAACAGGTGGAGCGCCGCGGCCTCGTCGGCGAGGCGGTACGTCACGGGCGCGAGCGCGGCCCCCTCGTCCCCGGCGAGCGCCAGCAGCGCGCGGTCTGCCCGCTCCGGGAGCGCCTCGTCGTCGGAGCGGGCGAGGTAGAGCTCCGTGCGGTTGCACGTCGAGAGGACGACGGCCTCGCACCGCTCGCCGTCGCGCCGGGCGAGCTCGCGCGCGAGCGCGCCCGCGGAGGCGAGGTCGATCGCGACCCGCTCGCGGAGCTCGACCGGAGCGCGGTGGTGCGAGATCCCTGCGAGCGCGAGCTTCACGACGCGAAGTGGGTCACGGGGAGGACGACGGCGACGAGCGCGAAGCCGAGGAGGACGGCCCAGGCGTAGCGCCGGCCGCGGAGGCCCGCCTCGCGGCGGAGGACGAGCGCGACCGTGTTGACGATCCAGACGACGACGGTCACCGAGATGGTCGCGTCGTAGTCGCCGCTCTCGAGCTGCGTCAGGCCGGCGACGATCCCGATGGAGAGGAGCGCCAGCCCGACGAGCATCACGCGGCCGGCCAGGCGGTCGAGGGCCTCGAGCGACGGGAGCCGGAGCCGCAGGACGCCGGTGTCACGGCGCTTCAGCCGTCGTTCCTCGTAGAGGTACAGCAGGGCGGCGCCCGCGGCCACGGTGAAGCAGGCGAACGCCGCAAGGATCAGCACCGCGTGGGCGGCGAGCACCCACCCGCCCTCGTCGGCCTGCTCGACGCCGGTGCCGCCCCCGAGCCAGGCGAGCGCGAGGAGGCCGACCGCGACGGGCATCACGGCGAGGCCCATCAGGCGGTACCGCGGCCGGCAGCCCCAGATGAGGTAGCCGGAGACGACGAGCCAGGCGAGGAAGTTCAGCGCGCCGGCCCACGTGCCCCACGGGAACCCGTCCATCGAGAGGGCCTGCGCGATCAGCAGCCCCGTCTGCGCGAGCCAGCCGATGCGCACGCCCCAGATCCCGAGGCGCCCGTACCGCCCGTGCCCGCGCAGCTCGCCGGCGTAGGCGAACGCCGCCTCCCCGTACGCGATCAGCGCCGGCCAGACGAGCAGCTCAGCCATCGGCCAGGTCGCCCGTCGGACGACCGCCGGCGAGGCGGGCGAGCTCACCGGTCTCCCGCTCGAGGCGCGCCAGCTTGGCCGCGAGGATCGCCACCCAGACGAGCACGACGAGGAGGAACACGCCGTACGCCGCCGCGACGTACTTCTCGCCCGAGCTCATGACGCGAGGGCCTCGCGCAGCGCGCGCAGGTTGGCGTCCGTCCGCTTCCCGGAGAGCTCGGCGCGGTACATCACGTACGCGAGGATGGTGATCGCGGCCCAGGAGACGCAGAACGCGGTGAACATCTCGCCCGTCATCTGCGGGCCGTCGCGGGTGAAGACCGTCGGGTGGATGAAGTCGCTCGCGAGCCGGATCGCGAGGAAGCTCACCGGCACGAGGGCGACGCCGAAGAGCGCGTACACGGCGGAGATCCGCTCGCGTCGCGGGCCCGGCTCGATCGAGTAGCGCAGCATGAAATAGGCGCAGTAGAAGAGGAACAGCACGAGGAAGAGCACGAGCTGGTTCGAGCTCCACGTCCACCACACGCCCCACGACGCCTTCGCCCAGATCGCGCCGGTGACGAGGGTGAGTGCCCCGAAGATCGTCCCCTGGTGGACGCCCGTGTAGCTCTCGAGGTCGTACCGCTCCCCCCGCGTCGT
>DASTKY010000150.1:0-8974 GCA_035715495.1 Gaiella sp.
AGGACCCAGACGGTGAACGGGAGCGTGAAGATCATGTAGCTGAAGATCAGCGAGCCGAGGCTGTTGTAGAGCCCCGCGCGATTGATCATCGTGTAGAGGGCTCCGAGAATCGCGATCTGGGGGAAGATCGTCATCGAGAGCATCAGGTAGAGCGTGAAGGTGCGGCCGCGGAACCGGAAGCGTCCGAGCGCGTAGGCGGCGAGCGAGCCGACGACCACCGAGACGAGCGTGACGGCGCCGGCGACGATCGTCGAGTTGAGCAAGGCCCGCAGGAACTGGTTGCTCTCGAACACCGCGCGGAAGTTGTCGAGCGTCGGATCGAGCGGGATGTACTGCACCGGCGTGCGGAACAGGTCGCCCTGGGCGGTGAGCGCCGAGCGGACCGCCCAGTAGAACGGAAAGACCGTGTAGACGAAGATGAGCGCGATCAGCAGGTAGAACGGCACGCGCCGGAGCGTGAAGCGCCGAGCCTTCCGCTTGAGCGGCACCGCGTCGCGTCGCGCCCGGGGCTGCGACTCGGTCCTCGTCACGCGCTCGGCGACGGACGTCATTGCTCCTGCACCCGCACGAACGTCGTGTAGATGACGACGAAGATCCCGATGATGAGGAAGATGGCGACGCTCATGGCGGCGCCGTAGCCGACGTCGCCCGTGGCGACGATGGTGTTCTGGGTGTAGATCGCCATGGTCTGCGTGTCGAGCCGCGACCCGAAGAAGACGTAGAAGACGTCGAAGACCCGCAGCGCGTCGAGCGTCCGGAAGACCAGGACGACGAGAATCGCGGGCACGAGCAGCGGGAGCGTGATCCGCCAGAACTGATGCCACTTGCTGGCGCCGTCGACGTCGGCGGCCTCGTAGACCTCGTTCGGGATGACCTGGAGGCCCGCGAGCAGGAGCAGCGCGACGAACGGCGTCGTCTTCCAGATGTCGACCGCCGCGACCGATGCGAGCGCCGTGCTGCTCTGGGAGATCCACGCGACGGGCTCGTCGATGATGTGCAGGCGGATGAGCCCGTCGTTGATGACGCCGAACACGTCGTCGTACATCCACTTCCACATCTGCGCGGCGACGACCGTGGGGATCGCCCACGGCACGAGCATCATCGCGCGCATCACGCCCCGCCCCTTGAAGCCCGAGTTGACGACGAGGGCGATGATCAGGCCGAGCACGAGCTCGAAGGCGACCGTGACGAGCGTGAACTTCACCGTGACGACGATCGAGTCCCGGAAGATCGTGTCGTGCAGGAGGTCCCGGTAGTTCTGCAGGCCGACGAACTCGGTCGGCTCGATCCCCTCGAGGAACTGCCGGTTCGTGAAGCTGTCGTAGATCGTCCGCGCGAGCGGATAGATCGCCACGAGCGCGACGAGCACGAGGGCGGGCGTGAGCATCAGCCACGCGAGCCGCGTCTGCTTCCGCTGGAGTCGCGCGGATCGCCGTCGCGGGGGTCGCGGGCGGCGCATCGGCGTTGTCTGAGTCGTGCTCATCGTCTGCTCGTACGGCGAGGGTGGAGGCGCGGACGCCTCCACCCTCGCCGGTGGTGCGCCGCTATCGGAGCAGGCGGTTCAGCCGCTGCTCGATCCCGGGCAGGACGTTCTTGGCGTCCTGGCCGTTGAGGATCTGGTTCAGGCCCTGGTAGATGATCTGCGAGCCCTGCGCGTACTTCGTGCCCAGGACGGTCGGGCGCGTCACCCGCGCGACGTTCGCGATCTCCGGCTTGAGCCAGGGGTTCACCTTCCGCACCGCCGCGTCGCGCGCGACGGCCGGGATCGTTGGGACGTTGCTGTTGTAGATCGCGTTGAACTTCTCGACCGGCGCGCTCGTCAGGTACCGGACGAGCTCGATCGCGGCCGCCCTGTTCTTCGAGAACGAGGAGACCCCGAGCTGCCAGCCGCCCACCGTCGCCACCGACGGGTTGCTCCCCGAGCGCGGCAGGACGGTGACGTCGAACTTGCCCTTGACGGGACCGGTCTGGCTCTTCGCGTAGGCGTACGGCCAGTTCCGCATGAAGGCGGCGTTGCCGGCGCCGAAGGCGGAGTCGGCCTCACCTTCCTGGTAGGTCGTCACGCCGCGCGGCGTGATGTTCCCGACCCAGCTGCGCTGGAGGTTGAGGATTGCGACCGCCCGCGGGTTGTTGATCGACGCCTTGCCGTTGTCGATGAAGTTCCCGCCCCCGCTCGACGCGAGCCACTCGAGGCCGTCGCAGGTGAGCCCCTCGTAGGCGTTCCCCTGGTAGACGAACCCGTAGAAGTTCGGGTTCTAGGCATGCTCGCCGTCCTGGATCTTCTTCGCCATGGTCCCCAGCTGGGCCCAGGTCTTCGGAGGCGACGAGTAGCCGTACTTCCTCAGCAGGTCGGTGCGGTAGTAGAGGATCCCGAAGTCGCCGAACCAGGGCATGGCGACGAGCTTCCCGTTGATCGTGTTGTTCTTGATGATCCCGGCGGAGTGCGCCCTCGCATCCCGGGCCATCGCCGGCTTCAGGTCGACGAGGTACTGCGCGAACGCTCCCGGCCAGGTGACGTCGAGCATCATCACGTCGAACGCCGACGACTTGGCGGAGAACGTCCGGGCCAGCTGCGAGTACGAGGCCGACGAGTCGGCAGGGTGCGGCACGAGCTTGACCTTGATGCCCGTGTCCGCCGAGAACTTCGCGACGAGCAGCTGGTCGCGCGTGTGGCTCTTGCCCACCGGGCCGTCGCCGAGGAACGTGAGCGACGTTCCCCCGAACTTGGCCTTCAGCGCCTTCGCATTCGGGACGCTCGGGGGCTTGACGGGTGCCGGCGCGGCGGCGGTGGTGCTACCGGCGGTTCCGACCGCCGTGACTGCCAGCGAGGCGACGAGGGCCAACGCCCCGGCCACGCTGCCGACGAAGCGCAAGGAAAGATGCTTCACCTCTCCCACGTCCTTTCGTAGACGGGATGGGCACGTGCTCCTGCATGGGGAGACAGGCACTGGGAAGACAGGCATTTCCGCCGCACGAAGAGAAGAGCGGCGCGAGAAGGCTGGTGTCCTACCGCCTCGTCGCGGAGCCCGCTACGGGTCGCATGGCGACGTAACGGAGCGTCGAACCACATGTGCGGCACAGGCAACATGCGACTTCCCGGAGGCGGTGTCAAGGCACTGGGGGATACCCGCCTCTGCCCGCGGCGAATCCGCCGACTAGACGACGTCGAGCTCGAGCAGCGTCCAGGTGCGGATGCTCGTCGCCTCGGTCGCGCCGCACGTGAGCCGCTCGAGCGGCGGCGAGATCCCCTCCCGGACGACGACGCGGGCCTCCCCCCCGTCCACCGCCAGCCGGACGGCGACGACGGCGTCACCCTGCCGGTCGAGCTCGAGTGGCCGCAGGGCGTCGATGGCATCGAGCCCGAGCGCCTCCCGCGCGTAGTGCTGCGCGGCCTGGACCGCAGGCACGAAGCACGACCGGCCCCGCAGCGACCGGACCGCGACGCGTCCGTCGAGATGGCCCCGGACGACCTCGAGCGCGCTCGCGGCCGTCAGCCGGCCGTAGTAGAGGCCTTGCGGGAGGACCACGAGGTTCGCCGCGAAGCGGTCGCCGCCGACGTGCGAGCACTGCCAGACCCGGTCGGGGTACGCCTCGGTCAACGCGGCGGCAACGGGCCAGCCGCGCTGGGCGCAGCAGGCGTCGCGGCGTCCGTGGGTGCAGACGAGGAGGACCGGCTCGGACGACGGCTCCCCCGCCGGCTCGCGCGGATCGAGGCCGCCGAGCTCGCGGTCGTCGTCGAACGCTCCCCAGTGCGTGGCCTCCGATCCGGGCCGGACGTCGACGAGCGCCCACCGTCGCGGCTCGCCGGGCTCGCGGTGGAGCCGCCGCACGAGCAGGAGGCGTGCACCCGCCTCGTGCGTGCGCCGGAGCAGGTCGTTGCGAACCGGGTGGTCGCGCTGCCAGTCGCCGACGGCGTTCCGCCCCCAGGCTCCCGGCTGCTCGACGAGCACGAAGAACCGTGCGGGGGCGGCGGTCCCGTGCAGCTGGTCGCCGCGCAGCTCGGCTGCCGGCGCGCAACGCTCCTTCGCGCTCATCGTCGGGTGCGTCGCGTGACGCTCAGCCGCCGACCGGGACGACGACGCTCTCGCGAAGGAGCGTGCGGACGAGCTCCTCGACCTCCGCGGTCTCCCCTGGAAGCGACTCGACCGCGTGGATCTCGCCGTCCAGGAGCCGCTCGAGCGCGGCCGCCCGCGAGCCGTCCAGCGCGAGCGCGCCCGTGCGGTGCTCGAGCCGCGCGACGCCGTCGCTCGTCTCCAGCCGTGCGTCCAGCCCCTCCCGCAGCCTGACGCGCGTCGCACCGCCGACGGAGCGGGCAGCCGCTGCCTGCGCGAGCGGCGCGATCGGCGCGGCACGCGCCGTCGGCGCGAGGCCCTCGCGGAGGTGCCCGACCACAGGCTCGGCCTCGGTCTCCTCGACGAACCCGACGAGCGCGGCCACCGCCGCGCGCAGCTCCTGCGCGAGCATTTCCCCGTCGTCCAGGTCGAGCCCGAGGGGCAGCGACCGGCGCAGCTCGATGTCCTCGACGGCGAGCGCGGCGAGCGCCTCGACGAGCGCGTGGCGGGTGACGACGTGCATTCCGACGGTGAGATGCGCGCAGACGTCTCCGAGTGCCTCGGCGGCGTGGATGAACCCGCGGGGCAGGTAGAGCGCGTCGCCCGGACGCAGCACGACGTCGAAAACCGGCTCCGTCTCCACGACGGTCCGCTCGACGTCCGCGCGCCGCTCCGTCCACGGCTGCGACCGGAGCGGCGCCTCGAAGCACGGCTCGTGGACGATCCAGCGCTTCTCGCCCGCGACCTGGAGCACGAAGACGTCGTGGATGTCGTAGTGCGCCGAGAACCCGCGCGACGCGGGCGGCGTCACGTACGCGTTCACCTGCACGGGGTGGCCGACGTCCTCGCGCAGCTGTCCCGCGAACGAGATCACGGGCGGCCAGATGCGATGCAGCGCCTGGAGGACGATCGTCGTCCCGTCGGCGAAGAGTCGCGCCACGGCGGCCTCGTCGACCTGGTCGCCGACCGCGGCGCCGACGCCGCCCTGCCTGGTGAATCGGGACGCGGGGACGACGGCGCCGTCCTTCGCCATCCGGAGGAACGGCGTCCGGAGCCCGCGCCGCGAGAGCAGCTCGTCGACCGCGTCGAGGTCGAGGAGGTCGTCGAACGGCTGCGGCAGCTCGGCGGCGGTCGCATGGATCGCGGCCCGGCCCCAGGCCGACGCGAAGGCCTCCGGGTCGGGGACGCAGCGAGCGAGGGCCCGACCGCTCGCGGCCGGGCCCTCCTCACTCGCTCGTGTCGGTCGGTGCAGGGTGCTCATGGTCACCGCGATCCGTCGCGGGCGCGGCGCCCTTGCAGCTCGTCAGGCGCCGCTGTCCGCGCCCCCGTCGGCACCGCCGTCGGCACCACCGTCGTGCTCGCCCGGGACGCCGCCGGCGCCGCCGTCGGCCGGCCCGTGGGTCTCGTCGTCGGCGCCGCTGTCAGCGCCGCCGTCGGCACCACCGTCGTGCTCGCCCGGGGCGCCCTCGGCGCCGCCGTCGGCCGGGCCGTGCTCGTCGTAGTCCGACATCGTCGGTCTCCTTTCAAGGTGGAGGGTTGCGTCGACTCCATCCTTCCCAGCGTACGCCCGCGCCTAACGCGCTTGCGGCGTCACGCAGCGAGGGCGCGCAGGTCGTCGACCGTCGTGCCGAGCAGGGTGTCGCGGAGGTCGAAGAGCCCCGCCCAGAGCGCCGAGCGGTCGAGCTCGACGTCCATCCGCGCGGCGTCCTCGAGGCCCTGGAGCGCGCGGACGAGCACCGCGAGCTCGAGGTAGACGGCGGCGACGCGGTTCGGGCAGGCGGTCACCCCGGCTCGCTCGAGCACCGGCCGCCACTCCACGAGCTCCCCGGCCCCGGGCCCGCCGTACCACGACCGTCCCTCGGCGAGGTCGGGCTCGAGCTCGAGCAGGTAGAACGAGAGCGGGCGCTCGAGGCCGGCGATGGCGGTCTCGACGCGGTCGGCCGCGTGGCGGAAGGCCGCCTGCCGCGCGCCGGGCGTCGCGGGCACCGCGTCGCCCCGGCCCCAGCGCTCGAGCAGCCGGCAGAACGCGATCGCCGCCGCCTCGCAGGCGCGGAGCTGCCCGACGAGCCGGCGCGTGGTGGCAGGCCCGACCCCGCTCGCCGCGAGCACGTCGGGCCAGCCGGGGCTCATACCTCGATCACCACCGGCAGGATCATCGGCCGGCGCCGCGTGCGGTCGTAGACGACCTGGCCGATGCCGTCGTGGATGTGCTCCTGGACGAGCTTGATCTCGGTGATCCCGTCCCGGGCGAGCTCGCGTGCGATCCGCTCCGCCTCGTCGCGGAGGTCGTCGATCAGGTCGAGGTCCTCCCCCACGCCGCGCGCGATCAGCTCGGGCGGCGCGATCTCGCCGCCGCCGTCTCCCATCGCGACGGTCGTGACCACGATCAGCACGCCGTCCTCGGAGAGGCGCCGGCGGTCCCGCAGCGCGACGTCCTCCACGTCGCCGACGCCGAGCCCGTCGACGAACGTGACGCCCGCGTCGACGCGCCCGACGAGCCGCACGCCGTCGGGCGTGAGCTCGACCACCGAGCCGTTCTCCGCGATCACGATCGCATCCTCGGCGACCCCGGCCTCGCGCGCCAGCCTCCCGTGCGCCGCCAGCATTCGGTACTCGCCGTGGATCGGCATGACGGCGCGGGGGCGCACGAGCGACAGCAGCGTCCGAAGCTCCTCCGCGCAGGCGTGACCGGAGACGTGCACAGGCGCGACCTCCTGGTGCAGCACCTCCGCCCCGAGCCGCGCGAGGCGGTTGATCGAGTCGTGGACGCGAAGCTCGTTCCCCGGCACGGGCTTCGCGGAGATGATCACCGTGTCGCCGCTCTCGACGGTCACGTTCGGGTGGTCGCCGTAGGCGATCCGGGTGAGGGCGGACATCGGCTCGCCCTGGCTGCCCGTGCAGAGGACGAGCACCTCGTCGCGCGGGAGCTCCATCGCCTCCTTCGGCGAGACGATCGCGGCCTCCGGCAGCTCGACGTACCCGAGCGTGCGGGCGATGTTCATGTTCTTCCGCATCGAGCGCCCGACGACGGCAACCCGGCGGCCGTTCGCGATCGCCACCTCGGCCGCCTGCTGGACGCGGTGCATGTTCGACGCGAACGAGGCGACGATGATGCGCCCCGTGCGGAGGGGGATCAGCTGCCTGAACGCCTCGCCGACGAGGCGCTCGGAGCCGGTCATCCCGGGCCGCTCCGCGTTCGTCGAGTCGCCGAGGAGCAGGTCGACGCCGCGGTTGCCGAGCTCGGCCAGCGCGCCGACGTCGGTCTTGAGGCCGTCGACCGGCGTGTGGTCGAGCTTCCAGTCGCCCGTGTGCAGCACGCGGCCGGCGTCGGTCTCGACGACGATCGCCATCGAGTCGGGGATCGAGTGGGCCATGCGCACGAACTCGAGCGTGAACGGCCCGAGGCGCATCGTCGGCCCGCCGGGCTCGGCCTCCGTGAGCCGCGTGGACGCCGCGAGCCCGTGCTCGTCGAGCTTCGACTTGACGAGCCCGAGCGTCAGCTTCGTGCCGATCACCTCGCCGACGTCGACCTCGCGCAGGAGGTACGGCAGCCCGCCCACGTGGTCCTCGTGCGCGTGCGTCAGGGCGACGGCCAGCACCGGCTTGCCGACGAGGTACGAGACGTCGGCCAGGACGAGGTCGACGCCGAAGTGCTCGTCCCGCGGGAACGCGAGGCCGGCGTCGATCACGATCCGGTCGTCGCCGTGCTCGAAGACGGTCATGTTCTTCCCGACCTCGCCGAGCCCGCCGAGCGGGATGATGCGGAGCGGAGTGCTCACGGGGAGGAGTGTACGGCCGCCGTTCGGCCGTCAGGCGGCGACGGCCTGCAGCAGCCCGAGGCGCTGGAGGCAATCGCGGATCTGCTCGGTCTCCGCCTCGTCCGCCTCCACGAGCGGGAGCCGGAGCCCGCCGACCTCGTGGCCGAGGAGCTGGAGCGCGCGCTTGATGGCGATCGGGTTCGTCTGCACGCGGAGCAGGTCGATCGACGGACGCAGCTCCTCGTCGAGCTGGCGCGCCCGGTCGACGTCGCCCGCGCGATAGGCGGTGACCAGCTCCTTCACCCGCGGGCCGACGACGTGCGTGTGGACGCAGATCCCACCGACGCCGCCCACCTCGAGGAACGGGAGGACGAGGTCGTCGTCGCCCGCGTAGAGATCGAGCCCGCACGCGACGACGTGGCGCGCGGCGTCGAGGCTCGGCTTCGCCTGCTTCACGCCGCGGACGTTCTCGATCTCCGCGAGCTGCGTGATCGTCTCGGGCTCCACGTCGACGACCACCCGGGAGGGGATGTCGTAGAAGACGATCGGGCGGTCGGTCGCCGCCGCCACGGCGTCGACGTGCGCGACGATCCCGCGCTGCGGCGGCTTGTTGTAGTACGGCGTCACGACGAGCATCCCGTCGACCCCCAGCTCGTGCGCGCAGCGGGTCAGGTGGATCGAGTGAGCCGTCGAGTAGGTCCCGGTCCCGGCGACGACCGTGCCGTGCCCCTCGGCGACCTCGAGCGCCGCCTCGTAGAGCGCGAACCGCTCGTCGTCGTCGAGCGTCGGCGCCTCGCCGGTCGTCCCCGCGACGACGAGCCCGTCCGAGCCGTGGTCGAGGAGGTACGCGCAGAGCGCGCGGAAGGCCGGCAGGTCGACGGTGCCGTCCGCCCGGAACGGCGTCGCGACCGCGGTCAGGATCTCGCCGAGCACGACGGAAGTGTAAACGCCGCCCGCGGTGGGGCAGGATCCTCCGCACGTGAATCCAACGCACGGACTGGAGGCCAGATGCTGAAGGAGTTCCGGGACTTCCTGCTGCGCGGGAACATCGTCGAGCTCGCGGTCGCCTTCGTGATGGGCGTCGCGTTCGGCGCGGTCATCAACTCGCTGGTCAACAACCTGGTCATGCCGATCGTCGCGATGATCATCGGGAAGCCCGACTTC
>DASTKY010000151.1:0-7188 GCA_035715495.1 Gaiella sp.
GGACGATCTCGACCGCGTCGCGCATCGGCCCGAGCGTCTTCTTGGTCTGCATCCTGGCGTTGTTGAGGAAGATCTTCGACGTCCCGAAGCCGAGCAGGAACCGGCCCGGCCCGGCCGCCTCCTGGACGACGCGGGCGTCCATCGCGACCTGCACGGGATGCCGCGTCCACGGCGAGATGATCCCCCAGCCGATCGTCAGCTGCGTCGTCTCGCGGGCCATCAGCGCCGAGACGACGGTCGAGCCGCGCGCCTCCATCTGGTGCTTGCGCCACCACGGGTACGCCTCCGCGAGCCAGACCGTGTCGATCCCTGCCGCGTCCATCGCCCGCGCCGACGCGAGCATCTCGTCGAGCGGCTCCATCGTCAGCTGCATGACGCCGATCCGGAAGGGCACGGTCACGGGCGCTCGCCGTTGCGCGTCGGTGACATGTCACGGGACGCTACACGATCGCGCTCGCGAGCTCACCGTGCTCGAGCGGGTACGACGCGGCGAAGGGCATGTGCGCCCTCCACTCCGTGCGGTCAGCCACCCGCCCCCTTCGCCGCCTGCACCTCGGCGTCGAGTGCCTGCAGGACGTTCCCGACCTGCTGGTTGATGATCGGCTGCAGGACGCGCTGGCCCATCGACCCGACCGGGCCGGCGATCTTCACGTCCGCCTCCCACGCCATCGACGTCGTCTCGCCCTCGTCGCTCAACGTGAACGAGGTCGTCATGTTCATCAGCGCGCCGACGCCCTGCCCCTTCGCGTTGAGCGAGGCGAACTCGAGCGGCCGCTCCTCGACCTTCGTGAACGCGATCGACATCTTCAGCCCGCCGAGCCCGAGCGGCACCTTCACCTTGGCCGACCAGTGCGTGTCGTCGGCGATCTCGAAGCTCTCGACCCCGGGCATCGTCTTCGCCATCTTCGAGGGGTCGTTGATCACGCTCCAGACGACCTCCCGCGGCGCCTCGAACTCCTTCGTGCCCTCGAGCTTCACGACGACCTCACCTCGATCTTCCCGCGGGACCGATCCGGGTGCCGGAGCAGCTCCCAGACGCGGTGGTAGGGGTTGTGGCTGTCGGTCACGATCCCGCCTCCCGCGGCCCGCAGCGCGTCCTGGAGCGCGGCGCACACGCAGTGGATCCCACCGCCGCCGCCCTCCCCCATGCCCTTCGTCCCGAGCGGCGTGAACGGGGAGGGCGACTCGACCGACGCCGTCTTGAGCGGCGGCATGTCGAGCGTGTGGGGCACGTGGTAGTCGTAGAAGTTGGGCGTCAGGAGGTTGCCCTCCTCGTCGTACGCGAACGACTCGAACATCGCCGCGCCGATCGCGTGGGCCGTGGCGCCCATGACCTGCCCCACGACGATCTGCGGGTTGATCCGCACGCCGCAGTCGTCGACGGCCGCGTAGTCGACGATCTCGTAGACGCCGGTCTCCGGGTCGACCTCGACGACGCACGCGTGGATCTGCATCGCGTACGTGAGCGTCAGGTTCCCGAACTTGCGCTCCTTGTCGGGCACCTCGAACTGCGGCCGGTAGACGAAGCGCGCGTTCATCGGCGGCGGGTCGGTCGGGAAGCCCGCGTTGTTCGCGTTCGGGATCGCCCCGAGCGCCATGAACGGGAGGGCCGCCTCGTGGTTGTCGGCGATCCGCGCGAAGCCGTCCGCCAGCTCGATCGCCTCGACCGGGCACTGGAAGACCATCGACGCCAGCGTCTTCATCTGGCGGGCGAGCTCCTCCGTCGCGCCCTTGACGGCGCCGAGCCCGGTCACGGCGAACTGGCTGGCGTAGGTCCCCGAGAAGCCCGCGTGGGAGTTCCAGTAGCTGTCGTGGCCGGCGCGGACGTGGACGATGTCGACGTCGCAGCCGAGGATGTCCGCGACGACCTGCGCCGCCGTCGTCTCGTGGCCCTGCCCCTGCGGGGTCGTGCCGAGGGTGATCACGATCTCGCCGAAGATGTCCAGCTTGGCCGTGGCGACCTCGTTGTTGCCCGAGAACTGCAGGTCCGGGTTGAGGAGCTGCGACTGGCCGAAGTTGTTCGTGCCGGAGTCGAGCGTCGAGCCGATGCCGATCCCGAGGAGCTTCCCGCGCGAGGCGGCCTCCTCGCGCCGCGCCTCGATCGTGTCGTAGCCGATCAGCTCGAGCGCGGTGTCGAGCGAGCGCGGGTAGTCGCCCGAGTCGTAGACGCAGCCGTTCGGCGTCTCGTAGGGCATCTGCTCCGGCTGGACGTAGTTGCGCTTCCGCAGCTCGACCCGGTCGAAGCCGAGCTCGTGCGCGACGATGTCGACGATCCGCTCGGTGAACCAGAGCTGCTGCATCCGCGAGTAGCCGCGGTTCGGCGACACGGGCGCCTTGTTCGTCATCGCCTGCGTGAACTCGAGCCGGATGTTCCGCCAGCCGTACATGCCGGGCGCGACCTGCGACCAGATGACGCCGCCGAGCGGCTCGTAGCGGAGGTACGCCCCCGCGTCGTCGACGGCCTTCGTCCGGAACGCCGTCATCGTGCCGTCCGCCTTCACGGCGACCTCGGTGTCGAGGAACCAGCGCTCGTTGCCGTGGGACATCGACTGGTGGAAGTCGGTGCGCCACTCGGTCCACTGGATCGGCCGGTTCAGCTTCCGCGCGAGGAGGCAGCACGCGACGAGCTGCGGGTGCGACGTGATCTTGTTGCCGAACCCGCCGCCGATGTCCTGCGTGACGAACCGGAGCTTGTCGGTCCCGATCCGCATGGCGGGCGCCATCATGATCACGGCGAAGCCCGGGAACTGGTTGTTCGTGGTCAGCGTCCACTGGCCGGTGCCGCGGTTGAACTCGACGAGCGCGCCGTCGAGCTCGAGCGGCGTCGAGTTGAAGCGGTCGAAGTGCAGCTCGGAGATCGCGACGACGTGGTCGGCCTCGGCGAACGCCGCATCGACGTCGCCCCACTCCCAGACGCCCGTGTACGACAGGTTCCCGCCGCACTCCTCGTGGAGGACCGGGGCGCCGTCCTCGAGCGCCGCCCGGGCGTCGACGACGACGTCCAGCGGCTCGTAGTCGACCTCGACGAGCTCCGCGGCGTCACGGGCGAGCTCGCGCGACTCGGCCACGACGGCCGCGACGGGCTCGCCGAGGTAGCGCACCTTGCCGACCGCGAGCGCGTAGTCCTTGACCTGGCCGCCGGGATCGGCGGCGATCTGGAAGAACGGGTCGGTGAGGATCGCGACCTCGTCGCCGGTCAGCGTGCCGTAGACGCCCGGCAGCGCGAGCGCCGCGCTGACGTCGACCGCACCGATACGCGCGTGCGCGTACGGCGAGCGCACGAAGTGCAGGTAGCCCATCCCGTGCCGCTTGACGTCGTCGAAGAAGACGCCCTGGCCCTCGACCAGGCGCTTGTCCTCCTTGCGCGGGATGCTCTGGCCGACGAAGCCCTTCTGCAGGGTCGGCGTGCCGGTCGTCTCGGTGGTGCTCACGCGGGCCCCTTCCCTGCTGCCACGACCGCCTCCACGATGTTCCAGTAGCCGGTGCAGCGGCAGATGTTGCCCTGCAGGCCCGCCTTGACCTCGTCCTCGGAGGGCGACGGGTTCTCGGCGAGGAGCGCGGTGGCGCTCATCAGCATCCCGGGCGTGCAGTAGCCGCACTGGAGCGCGTGGTGCTCGGCGAACGACCGCTGGAGCGCGGAGAGCTCGTCGCCCGCGAGGCTCTCGACGGTGGTCACGGACGCGCCGTCCGCCTGGACGGCGAGCACGGCGCAGCTCTTCACGAGGACGCCGTCGAGCAGGACGCTGCAGGCCCCGCAGCTCCCGGTGTCGCAGCCGACGTGCGTGCCCGTCAGGTCGAGGTCGTCGCGGATGAAATGGACGAGGAGCCGGCGCGCCGGCACCTCCCGCTCGACCTGCTCGCCGTTCACGGTGACGGTCACGAACTGGCTCGTCGTCGGCTCGGCCACGTTCACCCCCTCGCTCGCTCGGCTGCCTGGAGCACGGCGCGCACGACCGAGGTCTCGGCGAGGCTGCGCCGGTAGTCGGCGGAGGCATGGACGTCCGACGGCGGGTCGAGCGTCGCTCCGAGCCCCTCCACGGCCGCCCGCACCGACGCCTCGTCAGGCTCCCCGCCCGCGAGCCGCTCCTCGACGGCCGTGGCACGCACCGGCACCGCGGCGACGCAGCCGAGCGCGATCCGCCACGCGCCGTCGGCGACCGACGCGGCCGCGTTCGCGACGTAGGTTCCGTGGACGCCGAGGGTCACGCCCGCCATCCCGTCCCCCCGGCCCGCCGGCACGTCGATCCGGGTCAGGAGGTCTCCCTCCCCGACCGCCGTCTCGAACACGCCGACGAAGAACTCCTCCGCAGGCACCGTGCGCTCGCCGCCCGCGCCCCGGATCGTCATCGTCGCGCCGAGCGCGACGAGGAGCGGCGGGAAGTGGTTCGTCGGGTCGTTGACGCAGATGTTCCCGCCGATCGTCCCCCGGTTCCGGACCTGGACGTCGGCCACCGTCGCCGCGATCTCGCCGAGGATCGGCCTGCTCACCTCGACCTCCGACGAGCGGATGATCGACGTCAGCGTCGCCATCGCGCCGAGCTCGAGCGTCGTCCCCGACACCGCGATCGTCCGCAGCTCGTCGAGGTCCGCGAGGTCGACGAGGACGTCCGGCGAGGCGGCCCGCTGCTTCATCACGTTGACGAGCGTCTGGCCGCCCGCGAGGGCGCGGGCGCCGTCGTGCGCGGAGAGAAGCGCCACTGCCTCCTCGACCGACCCCGGGCGCGCGTACGACACCTCCCGCAGCAGCATGGCCGCGATTCTGTCATACGCGCGCGGGTGACATGTCAAGGAGGGAGACCGTGGTAGCCTCGCCGCGTGGCGGCCTTCGACGCGGTGCTCGTCGGGTCGGGCATCAACACGATGACTGCGGCGGCGCTCCTCGCGCGGGACGGCTGGAGCGTCTGTGTCCTGGAGCGCGAGCCACGTCTCGGCGGCGCGATCCACACCGTCGCCGACTACACCCTCCCGGGCTTCACGCACGAGGTGCTGAGCTCCTGGCACCCCCTCTTCACCGGCTCTCCCGCGTACGCGGAGCTCGGCGAGGAGCTGGGCCGCCGCGGCCTGGAGTACGTCAACACCGACCGCCCGACCGCGACGGCGTTTCCCGACGGCTCGGGGATGGTGCTCCACGCCTCGCTCGAGGCGAACGTCGCGGAGTTCGAGCGCTTCGCCGCAGGCGACGGGGCGGCGTGGCAGCAGCAGTTCGACGAGTTCATGGCGAACGCCGACCTGAGCTTCGGCGTCCTCGGCGTCGAGCTCTGGTCGGGGGCGGGGCTCGGTCTCGGCCGGCGGACGCTGCGACGGCTCGGCCGCCGCGGCCTCCTCGAGTTCGCGGGGCACGCGCTCTCGACGTGCCGGGACTGGACGACCGGGACGTTCCGGTCGCGCGAGGCCCACGGGCTGCTCGCGCCCTGGGTGCTGCACACGGGCCTCGGCCCGGAGAGCGCCGTCTCGGGGTTCATGACGCAGGTGATCGCCTGCGCGCTCCAGCTCGGCGGCATGCCGGTGCCCGTCGGCGGCGGCGTGACCCTCGTCGACGCGCTCGCGGGTATCGTCCGCGACGCGGGCGGGGAGCTGCGCACCGAGGCCGACGTCGAGCGGATCATGGTGACGGACGGCGGTGCGACGGGCGTCAGGCTGACGGGCGGCGAGACCGTCGAGGCCGCGCGTGCCGTCGTCGCCGGGGTCACGCCGACGCAGCTCTACGGCCGGCTGCTCGCGGACGGCGACGTCCCGTCCGAGGTGACGGCGGCCGCGCGCCGCTACCGCTACGGCCGCGCCGGCATGCAGATCCATCTCGCGCTCGACGAGCCGCCGCGCTGGCGCGGCCCGGACGCCGAGCGTCTCGCGGGGACCGCGATCGTGCACGTCACGCCCGGGCTCGACGGCGTCTCCCGGGCCGTCAACGAGGCCGATCGCGGGCTCCTCCCGGCGGAGGCGACGATCGTCGTCGGCCAACCGTGCGCCGTCGACCCGTCGCGCGCGCCCGAGGGCAAGTCGATCCTCTGGATCCAGCTCCAGGAGCTGCCCGCCGGGCATGTCGCAGGCGACGCAGCCGGCGAGCTCGACGTCGGCGACGGAGCCTGGACGGACGAGCTCCGCGAGGCCTACGCCGACCGGATCGTGGGGCGCCTCGGCGAGACGATCGAGAACCTCGGCACCGCGACGCTGAAGCGGGTCGCGCTCGCGCCCCCCGATCTCGAGGCGCTCGACGCGAACCTCGTCGCCGGCGACATCTACGCGGGCAGCTGCGCGCTCGACCAGAACCTCCTCTGGCGGCCGCTCGCCCAGTCGCCGGGGCACGCGACCGCCGTCGAGGGGCTCTGGCACGTCGGGGCGAGCACCCATCCCGGGCCCGGCCTCGGAGCGGGCTCGGGGTTCCTCGTCGCCAAGGAGCTGACGAAGCCTGCGATCGCCCGCCGGATGCTTGCAAAGCTTCCAGGACGCTCGTGAAGCTGTCGCTCTCGACGATCTCGACCGTCGACGCGGCGTTCGAGGACGAGGTGCGCGCCTACGCCGCGGCGGGCTTCGACGCGATCGGCCTCTGGGAGATGAAGCTGCCGCCCGACGACGGGGCGAACCGCGCCCTGCTCGCGGAGCACGGCCTCTCGGTCTCGAACTGCGTCCCGACCGTTCCGTCCTTCCTGCCCCTCGCGATCCCCGGGCTCGAGGGGCCGCCGGACTCGTCCGAGCGGCTCGACGCGATCTGCGCGTCGATCACGCGCCTCGCCGCCTACGAGCCGGACTGCGTGCTGTGCCTCAGCGGGCCGCTCGGCACCCGCTCCGAGGGGGAGGCCCGGTCGCTCGTGCTGGACGGCCTGCAGCGTGCGGCGGAGACGGCCCGAGCGTCCGGCGTCCGGCTCGCCTTCGAGCCGATCCATCCCGGGCAGCGCGACACCACTGCTTTCGTGACGTCGCTCGCCGACGCCCTCGCGCTGCTCGACGAGCCCGGCCTCGGCGACGTCGGCCTCATGGCCGACACGTACAACCTCGCGCGCGAGGAGACCCAGGAGGTCGTCGCGGCCGCGTCGCGCTTCGCGGGCCTCCACGTCGCCGACGAGCTGTCCGAGCCGCAGCCGGGCGCCCGCGCGCTGCCCGGCGCGGGGACCGGCTGCGCGGCCGAGCTCGTCGCCGCGCTCCGCGCAGCGGGCTGGGACGGGACGCTCGACGTCGAGATCTTCTCGACCC
>DASTKY010000152.1:0-3511 GCA_035715495.1 Gaiella sp.
GATGTTCCCCGACCGCGGCATCGCGGTCACGCTCCGGCCGGACGAGCTGGAGCCGGCCTGGCTCGAGGGCGACCACCTCCACGTCTCCGGGTACGCGCTGCTCGCCGAGCCCGTCGCCGCCGCCGCGCGCCGCGCCGTCCAGCTCGCCCGCGCCGCGGGCGCGCGCGTGAGCGTCGACCTCTCGTCCTGGAGCACGATCGAGGCGGCGGGCGCCCCGGCGTTCCGTCTGCTCGTCGAGTCGCTCGAGCCGGACCTGGTCTTCGCGAACGAGGACGAGGAGCGCGTCTTCGGCGGGCCGCTCCCGGGCGCCGCCTGGATCCTGAAGCGCGGAGCCGCCGGCTGCTCGTTCGACGGCGACGAGCGCGCGGCGCTGCCCGTCGACGAGGTCGTCGACACGACCGGCGCCGGGGACGCGCTCGCCGCCGGGTACCTGCTCGGCGGCGCCGACCTGGCGCTCCAGGCGGCGGCCCGGTGCGTCGTCCGCATGGGATCGATGCCGTAGCGCGGGGCTGTCGCCCGGCGCGAGGTGGCACGAAGGCGGCAGGAAGCCGGCACACCCGCGTGACGGGTGCGCCGCTAGCGTGACATCAGGGCACCCGGGGTGCCCCTGGGGGCAGTTGGGCGCGTAATCCGGGGGCGGCCGCGCGCGCCAGCGCGTCTGCGCCTCTGGCCGGATCAGACCGTCGGCCGCCCTCAGCGGTCGACGCGGACCTGGCGCCCGGCGAGCTCGTCCTCGAGGATCTGGACGTCCGCCTCGACCATGAGGCGGGCGAGCTCGTCCCAGTGCGTCGTCGCCTTCCAGCCGAGCCGCTCCTCGGCGAGCGACGCGTCGCCCAGCAGGTGGTGCACCTCGGACGGGCGGTAGTACGAGGGGTCGATCTCGATGTGCTCGCGATGGTCGAGGCCGGCGGCCTGGAACGCGGTCTCGGCGAACTGCTCGACGCTCGCGCCGACGCCCGTCGCGAGGACGACGTCGACCGGGTCGCCGGCCTGGAGCATCCGCCACATCCCCTCGACGAACTCCGGCGCGTAGCCCCAGTCGCGGATCGAGTCCATGTTCCCCATGTAGAGGCGCTCCTGCATCCCCGCCTTGATCCGCGCGACGGCGCGCGTGATCTTGCGCGTCACGAACGTCTCGCCGCGGCGCGGGGACTCGTGGTTGAAGAGGATCCCGTTGACCGCGAACATGTCGTACGCCTCGCGGTAGTTGACGGTCGCCCAGTACGCGTAAAGCTTGGCGACGCCGTACGGCGAGCGCGGATGGAACGGCGTCCCCTCGCTCTGCGGCGGCGGCGAGCTCCCGAAGAGCTCGGACGTCGACGCCTGGTAGACCCGCGTCTCGAGCTTCGCCGCGCGCACCGCCTCGAGCAGCCGGATGGCGCCGAGGCCGGTGACGTCGCCCGTGTACTCGGGGGTCTCGAAGCTGACCTTGACGTGGCTCTGGGCCCCGAGGTTGTAGATCTCCGCCGGCTGCACCTCGCGCAGGAGGTTGACGAGCGAGGAGGCGTCGCTCAGGTCGCCGTAGTGCAGGTAGAGGCGCCTGCTCTCGACGTGCGGATCCTGGTAGATGTCGTCGAGGCGCTCGGTGTTGAAGCTCGACGACCGCCGCACGATCCCGTGCACCTCGTACCCCTTCGCCAGCAGCAGCTCGGCGAGGTACGACCCGTCCTGGCCGGTGACGCCGGTGATCAGGGCCGACTTCGTCATGCTGCCTCCTCGCCTCGGGCGGAGCTGCGCGACACGCCGACGGGAGGGTAGCCGGTCATCCGGCGGGGGGCCGCTCGAGCACACGCGCGAGGATGTCCGCGGCGCGGTCGAGCGTCCGGAGCTCGGAGTCCGAGACTCCGGCGAAGAGCAAGGAGAGCGCCTCCACGCGGCGCCTGCGGCCGGCCCGCATCACGCGCGCGCCGCGCGCCGTGGCGCGCACGCGGACGAGCCGACGGTCCCCCGCGACCGGCTCGCGGCGGGCGAGGCCCTCCTCCTCGAGTGCGGTCACGATGCGGGTGATGGCGGGCGGCGTCACCTGCTCCGCGGCGGCGAGCTGGGACGCGGTCCGCGGCCCGCCGAAGACGAGCACCGACAGGAGCGAGGCCCGCTCGGCCGTCAGCCCCATCTCGTCGTCGACCGTCCGTACCCGCCGGAGGAGGTGGATCGCGGCGCTGTGCAGCCTGTCGGCCACCTCGACGCGTCGGTCATCTTCATGGTATGAACTATTCACGACGTGAATGATATGCACGGAGGAGGTTGACATGACCGCCACGCTCGCCGACGCGAGGGTCGCCCAGATCCATATCTCCGTGACGGACATCGAGCGCTCCGTCGCCTTCTACCGCGACACGCTCGGGCTTCCGTTCCTCTTCCAGGTGCCGGGCCGGCCGATGGCGTTCTTCGACTGCGGCGGCACGCGGCTCTACCTCGCCGTCCCGGAGCCGGGCTTCCACTCCCAGCCGATCCTCTACCTCGGCGTCGGCTCGATCGACGACGCGCACGCCGCGCTCGCGGGGGCCGGCGTCGAGTTCCTCGACGAGCCGCACGTCGTCCACCGCGACGACGCCCACGAGCTGTGGCTCGCGTTCTTCGCCGACCCGGACGGCTGCCGGCTCGCCCTCATGGAGGAACGGCCGCGGTGACGACGGCCGCCGTCGCGGAGACGCCCTTCGAGTACCTGCACCACCTCGTGACCGTCCCCGTGCGCGTCGCGGGCGCGGAGGCGCGCTTCGTCCTCGACACGGGCATCGGGCTGACGCTCGTCACGGACGCGTTCGCGCGGCGGATCGGCTGCGTCCCGGGCGCCGCGACGTTCAGCGGACGGCGGATGTCCGGCCAGCTGGTGACCGTGCCGCTCGCGGACGGCCCGGAGATCGCGCTCGGGGCGTTCGCGCACCGCGAGGACACGGTCGGCGTGCTCGACCTGCGCGGCTTCCCGCCCGCCCTCACGGGGATCGACGGCTTCCTCTCCCTCGCGTTCTTCGAGGCGGCGCCGTTCACCGTCGACTACGGCGGCGCCCTCGTCGTGGTCGAGTCGGCCGCGTCGCTCGAGGCACGGGCGCGCGCGGGCGCGGCAGTCCCGCTGCGACTCGAGCGCGACGGGCCGTCCCTCTGCGCGTTCGTCGCGCTCGACGTCCCGGGCGCCGGAACGCTCGACGTCGAGGTCGACATGGGCAGCGACACGCTGATCCTCGACGAGCGCCTCGCCCCACGGGTCGGGATCCGGCTCGACGACGCGGACGTCCACCGGGTCGAGGGCAGCGACGAGACCGGCAACGCGTACACGCGCTCCTTCACCCGCCTCGACGGGACGATCCGCCTGGCCGGCGCGTCCCACGTCGCCCAGACCGACCCCGCCGTGATGCTCCAGCGGATCGTCTACGACGGCCTCGTCGGCGACGCGTTCCTCCGGCGCTTCGTCGTCACCTACGACCTCCCCGCATCGCGGCTGCTCGTCGGCTGACGTCGGGAACGCGGTCGCCGTCTACGCTGCGGCCCCGTGGAGGACCTGATCCGCGTCGGT
>DASTKY010000153.1:0-2279 GCA_035715495.1 Gaiella sp.
CGCTTCAGATGGCTGTCGCGGTACAGCGTCTCGACGTACCGCGCGCCCCGCTCGTAGGCGACGCGACCGATGGCGCGCACGAGCGGCAGGTGCTCCGGCTCGGCCGCGATCCGGAGGAACTGCCCCGGCTGGAGGTTCACCGCCACCTCGACCGCGAGGCGCGCATAGCGGTCGAGCCGCTCGTCTGGCGTCATATGGGCAAACCTTATGCAGTTTCACCCTTTCGAGGCACCAGCGGGGTGCCGCGGACGGCCGTGGTAGCGTCCTCGCGATGCTGCTGTCGGGCCTCACGACCCTCGGGAAGACCGCGGTCATCGTCGTCGCCGTGACCTTCATCGCCTGGGCGCTGATCACCGCGATCTTCATCCCGAAGCGGCGCGAGGTGTTCCCGCGGCGCCTCGACGCGTTCATCCTCGTCTCGGCGCTGCTCTTCCTCACGCAGATGGGAACGGTCCTCTGGGTGTCGGAGACGCAGGAGGTCGAGGAGGCGCACGCCGAGACCGGCGGCGGCCACGCCGAGGGCGACGGCGAGGGCACCGGGACGACCGGCGGCGAGGAGACCACGGGCGGCGAGGAGACCACGGGCGGCACCGAAACGACCGGCGGCGAGACGGGCCGCGTCGGCGACGCCGCCGCGGGCAAGGAGGTCTTCGAGAGCGCGGGCTGCGCGAGCTGCCACACGCTCGCCGACGCCGGCGCCACGGGCGCCGTCGGGCCGAACCTCGACGAGGCGAAGCCGTCCGCGGAGCTCGTCGTCGACCGGGTGACGAACGGGATGGGCGCGATGCCGTCCTTCTCGGATCAGCTGACCGCCGCGCAGATCAACGACGTCGCGGCGTACGTCGCGAACGCGACGAGCTCGTAAGCATTCCGTCAGCGCCGTTTTAGCCCCGGACCGCCCCGGGGAGGCTCCTCTCGAAGTGCCATCAAGGGCCTCCGCCTGGGCGGAGGTCACCGAGAGGGGATTCCATGAGGAAGCTCATCAGCATGGCAGTGGTCTTCGCGTGTGCCGCCGTCGTCGTGCCGGCAGCGCTCGCCGCGACCGCCACGCCGTTCGGCGGCGCGACCGTCAGCGGCGGGATCCTGACGCTCGTCTCGAACACCGGCGACGCGGGCTCGACCAACGACGCGTCCGGCGCCACCTTCGCCGAGACGGGCGTCACGACGTTCTCGAGCATCTCGACGCTCTCGACCGAGTTCGACGTCACGGACGACGACTGCAAGGGCGGCTCGCCGCGCTTCCAGGTGCGCGTCCAGACGCCGTCGGGCGAGAAGAACGTCTTCGTGTACCTCGGTCCGTCGCCGTCGTTCACCGGCTGCTCGACGAACGTCTGGATCGCGTCCGGGAACCTGATCGGCGCCGTCGACGGCCGCTACGACACGAGCCACGTGCAGGCCGGCACGCAGGTCTCGACCTACGCGCAGGCGAACGCGCTCGTCGGCTCGTACCAGGTGACCGGCATCTCGCTCGTCGTCGACGCCGGCTGGGCGTTCGAGGACAAGGAGCAGACCGTGAAGGTCCGGAACGTTCGCGTGAACGGCTCCACCTTCTACACGGGCGAGACGACGCCGCCGACCACCGGCGGGCTCAACCCGGCGCAGGCCTGCAGGAAGCTGCGCACGGAGATGGGGGCCGACGCGTTCCGCACCGCGTACGGGACGAACCGCAACGGCGCGAACGCGTTCGGGAAGTGCGTCTCGGCGATGGCGCGGATGAAGACCGACACCGCGCGCGCGGCGGCCGTCACCCGCATCGACGCCGCCGCGGCGCGGTGCGCCAAGGCGACCGTGACGGCCGGTAAGGGGAAGGGGAAGGCCAAGGGCCTCGCCAAGAAGCAAGCGAGCCTCGCGGTCTGCCTCAAGAAGACGGTCTGACGCGAGACGGAGCGACACGGCGGAGGGCCTCTGCGGGGGCCCTTCGCCGTCTGCGGCTCAGATGGAGATCGTGACCGGCAGCGTGGCGAGGAAGACGACGGTGCCGACGAAGAAGACCGCCCCGAGCGCGAGCAAGGCCGCCTGCAGGCGTCGCTCGCGCAGCTTCGTGCTCATCCCCGCGAAGAACAGCGCGACGGCGAAGAGGACGACGCCGAGCACGTAGTTCGTCGAGCGCTGGACGTTCGTCCGCGCCTGGCCCGCAAGCACCTCCGCGTTCGCGTCGAGCCGCTCGGCGTCCGCGCGGGCCGCGAGCCGGTACTGCGGCATGGCGAACGGGGTCAGCGGCGCGTTCGCGTTCTTGAGCGGCTTCGTCGCGATCCAGGCATCGACGGCCGGCTTGAACT
>DASTKY010000154.1:0-4514 GCA_035715495.1 Gaiella sp.
CCCCGACCTCGTCGCGGCCTTGACGACGACGAGCGTCACGGTGCGGAACCAGGGCGAGGGGCTCGCCGGGGCGTCGCTCGTGACGGTGTCGGGCGTCGGGACGTTCTCGATCCCCGCGCTCCAGCCCGGTCAGGCCGTGACGCGGACGTACGCCTGCCGGAGCGGGACGATCGTCGCGACGGCCGACTACGCCCGGACCGTGGCGGAGGCGAACGAGGACAACAACACGGCCACCCGCGTCGTGACCTGCCTCGGGCTCACCTGATCTACGCTCCGCGGCGTGATCCTCGCGAACGGGGTCGTCCGCACGATGGACGCGTCGCTGCCCACCGCGGCGGCGCTCGCGATCGCAGGCGACCGGGTCGTCGGCGGGGTCGGGACGCACGAGTGGGCGCTCCCGACGCCCGACCGGGTCGACCTGCGGGGACGGTGCGTCCTCCCCGCGTTCACCGATTCGCACGTCCACTTCCCGACGTGGTCGCTCGCCCGCCGCGACGTCTCGCTCGAGGGGGTCGCGTCGCTCGACGAGGCGCTCGCGCGCGTCCGCGCGCACCCGCAAAGCGGCGAGTGGCTCCGCGGCCGGGGCTGGCGCGACGCCGAGTGGGCCGAGAAGCCCACCCGCGAGGCGCTCGACGAGGCCGTGGGCGACACGCCGGTCGCGCTCTGGTCGAAGGACTACCACTCGCTCTGGCTCTCGAGCGCGGCGCTCGCCCGGGCGGGCGGCGACCTCGACGTGCCGGGAGGCGTCGTCGAGCGCGACGACGACGGTGAGCCGACCGGGATCCTGCGGGAGGAGTCGGCGTGGCGGTTCCGGGAGCTCCACGTGACCGTCACGGAGGACGAGTGGGTCGCAGCCACCCGCGACGGGCTCAGGGTCGCGGCCGCGCGCGGCGTCGGCGCCATCCACGACAAGGACGGGTGGCTCGGCGCCCCGGCGATCTTCGGCCGGCTCGCCGACCAGGGCGGGCTGACGCTCCGCGTGTGGCAGTCGCTCCCCGCCGAGCACGTCGGACGGCTCGCGGAGCTCGGCCTGCGCTCGCGGCTCGGCGACGATCACCTCCGGCTCGGCTACCTGAAGGCGTTCATGGACGGGACGCTCGGGTCGCAGACCGCGTGGATGCTCGACGGGTCGGGGGTCTGCATCACGAGCGGCGACCAGCTCGCGGACCTGATCCGCGCGGGGGCGGAGGCCGGCTGGCCGATCGCCGTGCACGCGATCGGCGACCGCGCCAACCGGGAGGCGCTCGACGCCTTCGAGGCGACGCGGGACGCCTGGCAGCCGCGGGGGCTCCGCCAGCGCATCGAGCACGCGCAGTGCCTCGACCCGGCCGACCTCCCCCGCTTCGCCGAGCTGGGCGTCGCCTGCTCGGTCCAGTTCAGCCACGCGCCCTCCGACCGCGACCTCGCGGAGCGCTTCTGGGGCGAGCGCCTGGGCGGGACGTACGCGTTCCGCTCGCTCGTCGACTCCGGCGCCGTCGTCGCGAACGGGTCGGACGCGCCGGTGGAGGAGCTCGACCCGCTCGCCGGGATCGCCGCCGGCGTCCGGCGGACGATCGACGACCGCCCCGCCTGGCGCCCGGACGAGTCCCTGACGGTCGAGCAGGCGCTCCACGCCTCGACGGTCGCGCCCGCCTGGCTGACCGGCGACGAGCGCCGCCGCGGGAAGCTCCTCCCGGGCTACCTCGCCGATCTCGTCGTCCTCGACCGCGACCCGCTCGCGATCCCGGCCGACGAGCTGCCGGACGTGCAAGTCGTCTCGACGATGGTCGGCGGCCGCTGGGTGCACCAGCCGCCCCCATGGGACTGAGCGTGGGGGAAAGCATGGGCGTAGCGGGCACGACATCGGGGTAGAGTCCCGCGATGCGCCGCCTCGCCGTCCTGCTCGCCGCGGTCGTCGCGGCGGCCGCCGTCGCCTCCGCCGCGTCCGGCGCGGGCGCGACGCGCCCCCGGGTGACGGTCTTCGGCGACTCGGTCGCGGCCGCGCTGGCCTACGACAAGCGCGCGCGGACGCTGCTCGCGAAGGGCTTCGACCTCCAGCTCGACGCCAAGGTCTGCCGGCGGCTCGCCGAGACGGGCTGCCCGTACAAGGGCGACCGGCCGCCGAGCGTCCTCTCGCTCGTCGAGAAGCCGGCGAAGCCGCTCGGCTCGATCGTGGTGGTCGACGTCGGCTACAACGACGTCCCGGACGACTACGGCGCGGACCTCGACCGCGTCATGCAGGCGCTCACGCGCCAGGGCGTCTCGACCGTGATCTGGGTGACGATGCAGGAGAACCGCCCGCTCTACCGCACGACGAACGCCGCGATCGCCGCGGCCGCGAAGCGGTGGCCGCAGATGACCGTGGCCGACTGGCACGGCGCGAGCACCACGAAGCCTTCGTGGTTCGTCGACGACGGGCTGCACCTCTCGAGCCAGGGCGCGCTCGGGCTCGCGCGCTTCCTGCGCCCGCTCGTGCTCGCCTCGTCGTGCACCGCGGCGTGCCAGCGCGCGAAGCGCGCCGACGACTAGACCGGCCCGTCCGAATCGGGGGCTCCACTTCGGCCGCGTCCGCCCGTACACTGCGTGCATGTCCGCACATGCCGAGACGCGCACGATGCTCCCGGTGCACCAGGCGGGCCAGTGCTCCGTCGCGGCGACGGGCGAGATCATCGGCTCGAAGTGGACGGTGCTGATCGTCCACGACCTCTCCGAGGGGCCGCGCCGCTTCACGGAGCTCGAGCATGCGTGCAAGGGGATCAGCCCGCGGACGCTCGCGGAGCGCCTGCGCTGGCTCGAGGCGGAGGAGATCGTCGTCCGCCGCAGCTACGCCGAGTCGCCGCCCCGCGTCGAGTACGAGCTGACGGAGAAGGGCGAGGCCCTGCGGCCGATCATCGACGAGATGCGCCGCTTCGGCCACGAGTGGCTCGGCTGCGCCGTCCACCCGCACTGACCGCGCGTCGGATCTAGGCGGACCGCTCGCCCCAGAGGCGGATCAGCTCGACCGCGGTCGCGGCCGCCGCGCCCATGTCCTGGACGGAGGCCCACTCGCGCTCGGAGTGGTAGTGCTGGCCGCCCGTGAAGAGGTTCGGGGTCGGGAGGCCCTTCTCGGTGAGGCGCGCGCCGTCGGTGCCGCCCCGGATGATGTTGTGCACCGGCTCGACGCCGACGCGCCGGATCGCCTCCTCGGCCGCCTCGACGATCTCGGGATGCCGGTCGAGCACAGGGCGCATGTTCCGGTACTGCTCGACGACGTCGAGCGTGAAGGACGCGCGCGGCTCGGCCCCGACCACCCGGTCGGCGATCCGCCGCACGAGCGCGACGTGCTCCTCGAGCTTCGCGTCGTCGTGGTCGCGGGCGAGCATCCAGACGGTCGCGGAGCCGGTCGTGCCTGCCAGGCGCTCGGGATGGACGAAGCCCTCGCGATCCTCGGTCGTCTCCGGCGTGAGGCCGTCGGTCGGGAGCGCCGAGAGGAACTCGCCCATCAGCTTCAAGGCGTTCACGAGCCGGCCCTTCCCCGACCCGGGGTGCACGCCGACGCCCGTGATCGTGAGCACGAGCTGGTACGCGGAGAACGTCTCGATCTCGACCTCGCCGACCCCCGAGCCGTCGAACGTGTACGCGAAGTCGGCGCCGAAGGCGTCGAGGTCGAAGTGGTCGGTGCCCCGGCCCACCTCCTCGTCGACCGTGAAGCCGATCCGGAGCGTCGCCCGCGGCGCGTCGTCGCGCAGGAGGCGCTCGGCAGCGGTGACGATGATCGCGACGCCCGCCTTGTCGTCCGCTCCGAGCAGCGTCGTCCCGTCGCTCGTCACGAGATCGTGGCCGACCCGCTCGGCGAGCCCCGGCATGTCGTCGGGGTCGAGCACCTGTGCGGGGTCGCCGGGCAGCCGGAGCGGCGTGCCGTCCCAGCCGCGGTGCACGAGCGGCGTGACGCCCGTGCCCGAGACGCCCGGCGCCGTGTCGACGTGCGCGATCAGCCCGACGGTGGGCGCGCCCTCGACGGTCCCCGGGACGGTCGCGAAGACGTAGCCGTGCTCCGTCAGCTCGACGTCGTCGAGCCGGAGGGCCTGCAGCTCCTCCACGAGGAGGCGCGAGAGGTCGAGCTGCTTGTCGGTCGAGGGGTATGCGGTCGACGTCGGGTCGGACTGCGTGTCGATCACGACGTACCGGAGGAAGCGCGCGAGGACGTCCTCCGCCAGCTCCTCGGCGAGCGGGCTCGCGTACCGCGTCTCAGCCAAGCGATCCGAACCGCCGGAGCAGCTCGACGGTCGTCTCCAGGCCGTCGCGGAGGGCCGCGGCGGGGATGTTCTCGTTGGGCGAGTGGAGCTGCGAGCTCGGCCGGGTGAACCCGGTCACGATCACGGGGATGCCCCGGTCGGCGAGCGCCGCGACGACCGGGATCGACCCGCCCGAGCGGACGAGGACGGGCCTGACGCCGAGCACCTGCTCGAACGCCGCCTGGGCGACGTGCACGGCGGGCGACGCGGGATCGACGTAGCCGGGCTCGCCGCTCGCCCAGAGGTCGACGTCGACGGTGG
>DASTKY010000155.1:0-4251 GCA_035715495.1 Gaiella sp.
GGCGCGTGTACTACCTGTGCGCCGTCGGCGAGACGATGACGGCGCCGTTCAAGCTGCGCGTCCGCGGCCGCAGCGGGCACGCGTCCGATCCGCACTCGGCCGACAACGCCCTCCTGCGCGCCGCCCCGCTCCTCGAGGCGCTCGCACGGCTCGAGCCGCCGCGGACGCTCCTCCCGGAGGTGGCGGCGTTCCTCGAGCTGACGCTCGGCGAGGTGCCGCCGGTCGAGGAGGCACTCGCCCGCGCCGACGCGCTCGACCCGCTCGCCGCGCAGCTCGTCGCGCCGCTCCTCGCGGCGACGCTCTCCCCGACGATGATCGAGGCCTCCGCGAAGCGGAACGTGATCCCCGGCACGTGCGTCGTCGAGGTCGACTGCAGGCTGCTCCCGGGCCAGCCGCCCGCGGAGATGGAGGCGCTGCTGCGCGCTGCGCTGCCGGGTGACTGGGAGCTCGAGTGGATCGAGGCCGAGCTCGTCGGCGGGACCCGCTCGCCGCTCGCGACGCCGCTCTGGGACGCGCTCCAGGGCTGGGTCGACCGGATCGAGCCCGGCGCACGGCTCGCGCCGATCGTGACGGCCGGCTTCACGGACAGCCACTACGTGCGCGAGCGCCTCGGGACGACCGTCTACGGCTTCTTCCCGCTCAAGGCGATGGAGACGGACCTCGCGGCCCGGCTCGTGCACTCCGCCGACGAGCGCATCGCGGTCGCCGATCTCGAGCTCGGCGTCGACCTCTTCCGGCAGATCGCGACCACCTGGCTCGGGTGACGGGCCGGGCGCGCGCGGCGGCCGGGAGCCTCGTCTTCCTCGTCGTCGCGCCGGGGGTCGTCGCGGGGCTCGTCCCGTGGCTTCTCACCGGCTGGGACGCCGACGATCCGTCCCGCGCGGCCGCGGTGGCCGGCTGGGTCATGGTCGGGGCCGGCACCGCCGTTCTCCTCAGCGCGTTCGCCCGCTTCGTCCTGGAGGGGATCGGCACGCCCGCCCCGGTCGCCCCGACCGAGCGTCTCGTGGTCGGCGGGCTCTACCGCTTCGTGCGCAACCCGATGTACCTCGCGGTCGCCGCGGTGATCGTCGGGCAGGGGCTCGTCCTCGGCCGTGCCGTCCTCTATGCGTACGCGGCGCTCTTCGGCGTCGCCGTCTGGGCGTTCGTACGCGGCTACGAGGAGCCGACGCTCGCGCGCCGCTTCGGCGCCGACTACGAGGCGTACCGGCGCGCCGTGCCGGGGTGGCGGCCGCGGCTGCGGCCGTGGCGCCCCGACGATTGACCGAGCGGAGGATCCGCGACCTGCTCGTGCGCGTCGGCGAGCTGCCCTCGCGGCCGACCCTCTAGAGTCACTCCACGAGTCCGCGCCCCGACCGAGGTGCCGAGCATCGCCGTGACCGAGCCGACCGACACCCCCGCCTGGCAAGCGCTCGAGCGCCACCACGCGGAGGTGCGCGACCTCCACCTCCGCGAGCTCTTCGCCTCGGATCCCGGGCGGGCAGAGCGGCTCGGCGTCGAGGTGGCGGGCATCCACGCGGACCTCTCGAAGCACCGGGTCACGGAGGAGACGGTGCGCCTGCTCCTCGACCTCGCTGCGGCGCGCTCGCTGGAGGCGCGGCGGGACGCGATGTACAGGGGCGAGCACGTCAACCCGACCGAGGACCGTGCGGCGCTGCACGTCGCGCTCCGGCTGCCGCGCGACCGGTCGCTGGTCGTCGACGGCGTGGACGTCGTGCGAGAGGTGCACGACGTGCTCGACCGGATGGCCGCCTTCGCCGACGCGGTCCGCTCCGGCGCGTGGCGCGGTCACACGGGCGAGCGGATCCGCGGGGTGGTCAACATCGGGATCGGCGGCTCGCACCTCGGGCCGGCGATGGCATGCCAGGCGCTCGGCGCCTACGGCGCGTCGGACCTCGACGTGCGGTTCGTCTCGAACGTCGACGCCACCGACCTCGTCGAGGCGCTGCGCGGCCTCGAGCCGGCGACGACGCTCGTGATCGTCTCGTCGAAGACCTTCACGACCGTCGAGACGATGACGAACGCGCACGACCTGCGGCGGTGGCTCCTCGACGGGCTCGGCGGGGACGAGTCGGCGATCGCGAAGCACGTCGTCGCCGTCTCGACGAACCTGGAAGGGGTCGCGGCGTTCGGGATCGACCCTGCGAACGCGTTCGGCTTCTGGGACTGGGTCGGCGGCCGGTACTCCGTCGACTCGGCGATCGGGCTCTCGACGATGATCGCGATCGGGCCGGAGCGGTTCAACGAGTTCCGCGCCGGGTTCCACGCCCTCGACGAGCACTTCGCGGAGACGCCGCTCGAGCGCAACCTGCCGGCGCTGATGGGCCTCGTCGGCGTGTGGTACCGCAACTTCTTCGGTGTCCAGACGCACGCCGTCCTGCCGTACTCGCAGTACCTGGCCCGCTTCCCGGCGTACCTCCAGCAGCTCGTCATGGAGTCGAACGGCAAGCACGTCACCGTCGGCGGCGCGCCCGTCGCGGTCGACACGTCGCCCGTCGTCTGGGGCGAGCCCGGGACGAACGGCCAGCACAGCTTCCACCAGATGCTGCACCAGGGCACGACGATCGTGCCCGCGGACGTCATCGCGTTCGCGGTCGCCTCGCACCCGGTCGGCCGCCACCAGGAGCTCCTGCTCGCGAACGCCCTCGCGCAGACGAAGGCCCTCGCGTTCGGCCGCACCGTGGACGAGCTCCGGGCGGCAGGGGTGCCCGACCCGCTCCTGCCGCACAAAGAGATGCCCGGCAACCGGCCGTCCACGTTCCTCCTCCTCGAGCAGCTGACCCCGTACGCTTTGGGCTCGCTGATCGCGCTGTACGAGCACGTCGTCTTCACCCAGGGAGTCGTCTGGGGCATCGACTCGTTCGACCAGTGGGGCGTCGAGCTCGGCAAGGAGCTGGCGGTGCAGCTGGAGCCGGTGGTGGCGGGGGAGGCCGACACGGCCGGCCTGGATGCGTCCACGGCGGCGCTCGTGGCCCGGATCCGTGTCCTCCGCGACGGCCGCTGAGCATGCTCGAGCTCCACGAGCCGGAGGGCGCCTTCGATCGCCTCGAGGAGTGGCTCCGCGCGCACGGCTTCTTCGCCCCCGGCGGCGAAGCGCTCGTCGCCGACCTGTACCTCGGCTACGGCCTCTCGTCGGCCATCCGGCGGACGTCCACTCCGCCCCCGCCGGAGCCGTGCCCCCTGCCGCTGCTCGCCTGCGCCGTCCGGTCGGGTGCTCATGATGTCAGGAATGACAACGCGTCGCGACGAGCTCGGTCGGAGAGTGCCGCGCTCGGTGAGCCACGGATCGGCGCCTGGCGGCGCTCCTGGCCGGCGGCGCGCCACTGCGCCGCCGTCGAGGCGGTGCGCCGGGCGATCGCGGCCGGCGACGTCTACCAGGTCAACCTCGTGCAGCACCTGTCAGCGCCGTTCGCAGGCACGCCGCACGCGCTCGCCGCCCGGCTCGCCCCCCTGACCCAACCGAACGACGCACCGCTCGGGGACAGCGCGTGGCGCGTCTTCGAGGCCGAGGGCTGGTCGATCGTCTCCGCCTCGCCGGAGCTTCTCGTCACACGGCGCGGGCAGGTGCTCCGGACGCGGCCGATCAAGGGGACGCGTCCCCTGGGGCGCCGCGACGAGCTGCTGGCGTCGCCGAAGGACGCGGCCGAGCACCTGATGATCGTCGACCTCGAGCGCAACGATCTCTCGCGGGTCTGCGTTCACGGGACCGTGCGGTGGCCGGAGCTGCTCCAGCCCGAGACGCTCGCCGGCGTCGAGCACCTCGTCTCCACGGTGGAGGGAGAGCTCCGGCCCGACGTCGGGCTGGCGGAGATCCTCGCGGCCGTGTTCCCGGGCGGCTCGGTCACGGGCGCGCCGAAGATCGCGGCGGTCGACCTGATCGCCGCGCTCGAGCCCGTCGGCCGCGGCGCCTCGATGGGCGCGCTCGGCCGCGTCCACGGCACGGGCGACCTCGAGCTCGCGCTGACGATCCGGACCTTCGCCGTCGCGGAGGGCCTCCTGCACCTCTGGGTGGGCGGCGGCATCGTGTGGGACTCGGATCCCGCGGCGGAGGTCGCCGAGTCGCTCGCGAAGGCCGAGCCGCTGCTGGCCGCGATCGGCGCGCCGCTCGAGCGCGAGTCGTCGTCGGCGTCGCGCGCACACGCCGTCTCCGGCGGCCGGCGATGAGCACCAGGCCGGTCGCCGCGGCGGTGGCCGGGCGGGGGCTCGTCGACCCCACGGCGCCGCCCGGCGCGGGTACACGAGCGAGACGAGCCG
>DASTKY010000156.1:0-3008 GCA_035715495.1 Gaiella sp.
TCCGCCTCGGCGACCGGCCGGACGGCTCCGGCTAGGCGACCGCAGTGGCCGAGCCGCTCGTGATCGTCTCGAACCGTGGACCGGTCGGGTTCCGGCGCGAGGAGGGCGCGCTGCGCACCGTGCGGGGCGCCGGCGGTCTCGTGTCCTCCCTCCGTCCGCTGGTCGACCGGCACGACGTCGCCTGGGTCGCGACCGCGCTCGGCGAAGGCGACCGCGAGGTCGCGGCCGGCGGCCCGCGCGAGGAGAGGCTCGGGGAGGCGGTCTTCCGGCTCCACCTGGTCGAGCTCGCGCCGGAGGTCTACGCGCCGTTCTACCGCGTGATCGCGAATCCCGTGCTCTGGTTCGTCCAGCACGGGCTCTGGGAGCTGAAGCGCGACCCGGGCGCCGATCTGACCGCCGCCTGGGCGGACGGCTACGTCGCGGCGAACCGCGCGCTGGCCGCCGCGGCGGTCGAGGAGCTCGACGCCATGCCCGGCGCGCCGCTCCTCGTCCAGGACTACCACCTCTATCTCCTGCCCGCCTTCGTCCGGGAGGCGCGGCCGACCGCGCGCATCGCCCACTTCGTCCACATCCCGTGGGTCGGGTCCGACGGCTGGGCCGTGCTGCCCGAGCCGATCGTGCGCGCGGTGCACGAGGGCCTCCTCGCCGCCGACAGCATCGGGTTCCACACGGAGCGCTGGCGCGCCGCGTTCGTCGAGACCTGCGAGGCCGTGCTGGGCCGGGGTGCCGACGCCGAGGCGCGGTCGCACGCGAACCCGATCGCGATCGATGCGGCCGACCTCGAGCGGTTGGCCGCGAGCTCGACCGTGCAGGAGCGTCGGGGCGAGCTGCTCGCCGGGCGTCCCGAGATCCTCGTGCTGCGGGTCGACCGCATCGACCCCTCGAAGAACGCCGTGCGCGGCTTCGCCGCCTTCGGCCGGCTCCTCGAGCGCGAGCCGGAGCTCGAGGGGAGGATCCAGCTCCTCGCCCTCCTCGACCCGTCGCGCCAGGAGATCCCGGAGTACGTCGACTACCGGGCGGCGACCGAGGCCGCGGCCGCCGCCGTCAACGGCCGCTTCGGCCGCCCCGGCTGGGAGCCCGTCCGCCTCGACGTGCGCGACGACTTCCCCGCGTCCGTCGCGGCGTTCCTCGAGTACGACGTCCTGCTGGTCAACCCCGTCAAGGACGGCCTCAACCTCGTCGCGAAGGAGGCGCCGCTCGTCAACGGGCGCGACGGCGCGGTCGTCCTCTCCCGGGAGGCAGGCGCGTTCGAGGAGCTGCGCGACTGGGTGCTCGGGGTCGACCCGCTGGACGTCGAGGAGCAGGCTTGCGCGCTGGGTGAGGCGATCCGGCTCCCCCGGGACGTGCGCGCCGCGCGCCGGGCCGCGATCCGCGATCACGTCCGGACGCACGACCTCGACGCGTGGACGGGCCGTGAGCTCGAGGAGCTCGGCCGCCGCGCGCCCGGAACCGCGTGAGGAGCCGGGCTACGATGAGCCTCGTGCAGCGCTCCCTGCAAGTCCACGCACCCGGGAGAACACCTGTTGTCCGATCGGGCGACGCTGGGGTCCAGCGGTGAATGAGCTCTCGCACGTCGACGAGGCGACGGGCGAGGTGCGCATGGTCGACGTCGGCGCGAAGCCGCTGTCGCGCCGACGGGCGGTCGCCCGCGGTCGCGTCGGCATGGCGGCGGGGACGGCGGAGCGGCTCCGCACGCTGCCGAAGGGCGACGCGCTCACGGTCGCGCGCATCGCCGCGATCCAGGCGGCGAAGCGGACGAGCGACCTGATCCCGCTCTGCCATCCGCTCCCGCTGACGCTCGTCGAGGTCGAGCTGACCGTCGACGCCGACGGCGTCGCGATCGAGGCGGTCGCCGAGACCACGGCCCAGACGGGCGTCGAGATGGAGGCCCTGACCGCCGTGGCAGTCGCGGCGCTCACCGTCTACGACATGGCCAAGGCGGTCGATCGCGAGCTCCGGATCGACGACATCGCGCTCGTCTCCAAGACGAAGGAGCCCGTGTGACGACGGTTGCGGCGCCGCTCCCGCTCCGCCTCGCCCGGCTCGTCCGGATCGAGCACACCGTCTTCGCGCTGCCGTTCGCGTACGTCGGCGCGCTCCTCGCCGTCGACGGCTGGCCGGGCACGGAGGCGATGGTCTGGATCACGGTCGCCATGGTCGGCGCGCGAACGCTCGCGATGGCGCTCAACCGCCTCGTCGACGCGGAGCTCGACGCGAGGAACCCCCGCACCGCGACGCGGGAGCTCCCGGCGGGGACGCTGTCCCGGTTGCAGGTCGTCGGCCTCTCGCTCGCCGCGCTCGCGGTCTACCTCGTCGCCGTCTTCCAGCTCGACCCTATCGTCCGGTGGCTCTGGCCGATCCCCGTCGTCCTCTTCGTGGTCTACCCGTACCTCAAGCGCGTCACGTGGCTGTGCCACCTCTGGCTCGGAGCGTCCCTCGGCCTCGCGCCGGTCGGGGGCTGGGTCGCGGTGACCGGCGAGCTGCCGTGGCAGGCGTGGGCGCTCGGCGGCGCCGTCTGCCTCTGGGTCGCGGGCTTCGACCTCTTCTACTCCCTCTTCGACCGCGAGCACGACCTCGAGATCGGGCTCCACTCCTGGGCGACCCGGTTCGGGGTGCGCGGGGTGTTCGTCGGGGCGGGGGCGATGCACGTCGGCACGGTGGCGCTGCTCGCGGCGGCGGGCCTCGGGCTCGACGTCGACGTCTGGTACTGGCTCGGCGTCGCGGCGGTCGCCGTGCTCCTGGTCTACGAGCACGCGATCGTGCGGCCGAACGACCTGCGTCGCCTGGACGCCGCCTTCTTCACCGTGAACGGCGTCATCTCGATCGTGTTCTGCGCCTTCGTCGCGCTGGACACGCTGCTCTGAGCGCCGCCCCGCTCGACTGGGAGACCGGCCGGACGTTCGTCGTCCGGTACCGCGCCCTCGGGCACGACCCGTTTCTCGGCGCGCGGCCCCTGCGGTTCCTCGGGATCCGCAACGGCTACGTCGCGGGCTGGCTCTGCGCCGGCA
>DASTKY010000157.1:0-4268 GCA_035715495.1 Gaiella sp.
CAGGAGCCCGAGCGCCACGCAGGGCTCCGCTCCCTGGCCCGGTGAGCGCGAAGAAGCTCGTCCTCGTCCTGATCGACGGCCTGACGCCGACGATGCTGGAGGGATCCCTCGGCACCGCGACGGCGCCGACCCTGACGGCGCTCGCGGAGCACGGGGCCCTCGGGCGTGCGACGACCACGTTCCCGTCGCTGACACCCGTCTGCCTCTCCTCGCTCGCGACCGGGGCGCACCCGGACGTCCACGAGATCCCGCACCTCGTCTGGTGGCACCGCGGCGAGCGGCGGCTCGTGGAGTACGGCTCCTCGTTCGGCGCGGCGCGCGCAGCCGGGCTCGGCCGCACGCTGCGCGACACGCTCGTCGGGATGAACGCCGAGCACCTCGGCCGCTCCGCCGTGACGCTCTTCGAGGCGCTGGCCGACGCGGGGCTCGCGACCGCGGCCGTCAACTTCACCGCGTATCGCGGCCGGACGGCCCACCGGGCGACCGTCCCGTTCCTCGGCACGGTGCGCGGGCCGGAGCGGTTCTACTTCTACAACCTCTTCCAGAGCGAGCGGACGGGCGCTCCGCTCTCGTTCCGGAAGCGCGCGGCCGGCACGGTCGACGCCTACGCCGCGGCCGTCGGCCGGTGGCTCGTCACCCGCGACGGCTTCGACTTCCTGCTCTTCTATCTCTCGGACTACGACTACGCCTCGCACGCCGCGGGCCCGGACGAGGCGTCGGCCGTCCTCGCGCGCTGCGACGAGGCAGTCGGGGGGCTCGTCCGCGCCGCGGGCGGTCTCGAGGCGTTCCTCGAGCGGTACGCCGTCGTCGTCATGTCCGATCACGGCCAGTCGTCGGTCCGGCACGTCGCACGGCTCGGCGACCGCTTCCGGCACGCGGAGGAGACGCTCGTCGCCGCCTCGAACCGCGCCGGGCACGTCTACCGGCTCGGCCCGTCGGCGCCGACCGCCCGGGAGCTGGCGGAGCGGCTCGACGGCGAGCCGTCGGTCGAGGTGGCGCTCTTCCGCGAGGGGGACGCGGTCGTCGCCCGGCGCGAGGGCGCCGAGGCGCGGATTGCGGACACCCGCGCAGGGCGCGTGCTGGAGGGGGACGCTTCGATCCTCGACCAGCCCGACGCCGTCGCGCGCGCGGTCGCCGCGGTCGGCTGTCCCAACGCGGGCGAGGTGCTCGTGTCGGCCCGCGACGGCTGGGAGTTTCACGATCTCGGGGGCGGGCACCACCTCGGCGGTGGCTCGCACGGGTCCCTCACCGCCGTCGACTCGCTCGTGCCGGTGTTGAGCGTCGGCGTCGAGGCCGCGGCGCCGCGCAGCATCGTCGACGTCGCGCCGCTCGTGCTCGCTCACTTCGGCGTCGCCGCACCGCCCTACGTCCTGCGCCGGGCGGCATGACCGTCGCGTCGGCCGATCGTGCCGCTGCGCTGCGGTCGCGGATGGTCGAGACCCAGCTGCGACGGCGCGGCATCGAGGACGAGCGCGTCCTGGCGGCGATGGAGCGCGTGCCCCGCGAGGCCTTCGTCCCGCCGGCGCACGCCTCGCACGCCTACGACGACGCCGCTCTCTCGATCGGGGAGGGCCAGACGATCTCGCAGCCGTACATCGTGGCCGCGATGTGCTCGCTGCTCGCCCTCGAGGGGCCCGAGCGCGTGCTCGACGTCGGCACCGGCTCGGGCTACGGCGCCGCGGTGCTCGACGAGCTCGCGGCGAGCGTGGTCTCGATCGAGCGGCTCGAGGTCCTCGCCGGCCGGGCGCGCGCGGCGCTGCACGTCACGGGCCACGGGGCGGTCGAGGTGCGGGTCGGCGACGGCAGGCTCGGGGCGCCCGACCGGGCGCCGTTCGACGCGATCGCCGTGGCCGCGGCGACCGAGCGCGTCCCGCCCGCCCTCTACGACCAGCTCGCCGTCGGCGGACGCCTCGTGCTCCCGCGCGGGGGCTCGCGCGGGCAACGGCTCGTCCGGGTGGTCAGGACCGAGCAGGGCGCCGTCGAGACCGCCTCGCTCGGCTGCCGCTTCGTCCCGCTCGTCGCGGACTAGCCCGTCGGCCGGGGCGGGGGCCGGAGTTCGCGCTACGCTCGCCCGCGGGATGGACGAGCGCACGCTGCCGACGACCGCGGCGCCCCCGCGGGGGCGGCTCGACGCCGCGCTCCGGCGGCGGGCGAACTGGGAGCAGCTGGTCAAGTTCTGCGTCGTCGGCGCGACGGGGTACGTCGTCAACCTCGCCGTCTACGCCGTCCTGCTCAGCGTCTTCGACCTGCACTACACCGCGGCGGCGATCGGCTCGTTCGTCGTTGCGGTGACGAACAACTACCTCTGGAACCGCCTGTGGACGTTCCGCGGGCAGCGCGGCCACGTCGTCCACCAGGGGCTGCGGTTCTTCGTCGTCTCGATCCTCGCGCTCGGCGCCAACCTGCTCGTGCTCCATCTCCTGGTCGAGGCCGGCGTCGGCGAGCTCGTCGCGCAGGCGATCGCGATCGTCCTCGTCACCCCGGTCAACTTCGTCGGCAACAAGCTCTGGTCGTTCCGTCACCGGCGGTGACCCCGGGCGGCGCGGCGTGCGTCGGCTGAGCGCCGCGGCGGCGACGGTCGCGCTGGCCGTCACCCTCGCGGCGTCGGCGGGCGCGGCGACCGGGCCGTACGACCCCGCAGCGGAGGCGGGAGCCCCGAGCGCTGCGCCGCCCCGCCTGACCGAGGCCGCGGTCATCCGGAAGCTCCTCGAGACGGCGAAGGTCGCCGACTGGCTCGACCGGTACCCACCCGCGCCGCAGACCGACGCGACGTTCGACCGGGTGCGCCGCACCTGGACGGTGCACGTCTGGTCGGGGGAGGCGGGCGAGATCGCCCGTGGGGTCGTGACCGACCCGGGCGGCGCGGTCGTCGAGGCGTGGACCGGCCCCCAGGTGGCGTGGAAGATGGCGCGCGGCAGGCCGGGCGCGTTCGGGGGGACGACGCTGACGTCCTGGCCGGTGTGGGTCGGGCTCTCGGCGCTCTTCCTCCTCGGGCTCGTCGACGTCCGGCGGCCCCTCTCGCTGCGCTCGCTCGACCTCCTCGTGCTCGTCTCCTTCGGCGTCTCCCTCGCGTTCTTCAACCGCGGCGAGGTGTTCCGCGCCGTCGCCCTCGCCGTGCCGCCGCTCGTCTACCTGCTCCTGCGCATGGCCTGGGCCGGGTTCCGCCGCGGCCCGCCGGCGCGCTCCGGCCTGCGCCTGCCGCGCTGGCCGGTGTGGGCGCTCGTGGTGGCGACGCTCTTCCTGCTCGGGTTCCGCATCGGGCTGAACCTCCAGGAGGAGCGCAAGGTGATCGACGTCGGCTACGCGGGCGTGATCGGGGCCGACCGGATCCTCGACGGGCGCGCGCCGTACGGGGCGATGCCGGTCGAGGACGGGCTCCGCGCCTGCGGACGGGCCGACGCCGACGGCGAGATCCGGGAGCGCATCCAGTCCAACGGCCGCTGCGAGGCGGCCAACCCGCGCGGGGACACCTACGGGCCTGTGACCTACATCGCGTACGTCCCCGCCGTCCTCGCGTTCGGCTGGAGCGGCCGGTGGGACGCGCTGCCCGCGGCGCACGCGGCCGCGATCGCGTTCGACCTGCTCGCGTTGGCCGGGCTCGTCCTCGTCGGGCGACGCCTCGGCGGCACGCCGCTCGCGGCGGTCCTCGCCTTCGGCTGGGTCGCGTACCCGTTCACGAGCTACGTCCTGCTCGCGAACTCGAACGACGCGCTGATGCCCGCGCTGCTCGTCTGGGGCTTCTGGCTCGCGTCGTCACCGGCCGCGCGCGGGGCCGCCGTGGCGCTCGCCGCGTGGACGAAGTTCGCCGCGCTCGTGGTCGCGCCGCTCTGGCTGACCTACCCTCGGCTCGAGGCGCGACGCCTCGTCCGGTTCGGGCTCGGCTTCGCCGTGGCAACCCTGCTCGCGTTCTCGATCCTGCTCCTCGAGCCGTCCCTCGGGGAGGCGCTCCGGACGTTCTGGGAGCGGACGTTCGGGTTCCAGCTCGACCGCGAGTCGCCCTTCTCGATCTGGGGCTGGGGCCAGTACCACGCGAAGGGGATCCCCGACCTCGCGTCCCTCCAGACCGTCGTCCAGGTGGGGGTCGTCGTCCTCGCCGCGGCCGCCGCGCTCCTCCCGCGCGAGAAGGGCCCGCTCGAGCTCGCGGCCCTGACCGCCGCCCTCCTGCTCGCCTTCGAGCTCTCGCTGACGCACTGGTTCTACCTCTACCTTCCCTGGGTGCTGCCGTTCGTCCTGCTCGCCCTCTGTCTTCCCCGCGGCAGGCCGGCGGA
>DASTKY010000158.1:0-3143 GCA_035715495.1 Gaiella sp.
ACGGCGCCGAAGGCGACGCTGCTGAGCGTCCGCGGCGCGAAGACGCGCTTCGCGGGCGACCGTCCGATGTTCGTCACCGTCGCGCCGGGCGTCCGGGGTCGCGACACGGCGTCGGTGCTCTTCGACCTCGAGCGTCGCGCGCGGGTGCAGCTCGACGCGGTGCGCACGGGAATCGGCCGGTCCGAGATCCGCTGGAGCACGACGCGGACGCTCGGGCCCGGACCGCAGTCGCTCGCCTGGCGACCCGCTCCCGAGACGCCCGTCGGCTCGTACGTGATGCGCCTCACGGTCGGGGAGAACGGGAAGCGACGGGTCTACGGGCGGCGCCGCCCCGTCGCGCCCGACCGCGCCGCCGCGCCGGTCGTGCGCGTGCTGGGCGTCGAGGCGGCGTTCACGCGGCGCTCGTACCTCCCCGAGGAGCCGATGTCCCTCAGGCTCCAGGCCGACGCAGCCTCGTTCACGCTCACGTTCCTCCGCGTCGGGCACGGGCCCGACCCGAGCCTGCGCAGCGACGAGCTCACCGGGCTCCCGATGGGCGATCCGGTCGCGATCGACTGGAGCGGCAAGCGCTCCCGGTCGCGCGTGATCACGGTGCAGTCGGGCGACTGGCCGTCGGGGCTCTACGCGGTGAGGCTCGAGACCGACGACGGCCGGCTGGGGTTCGCGCCGTTCGTCCTCCGGCCCCGCGTGCCGGGCCCGACGCGGGTCGCTGCGGTGCTGCCGACGAACACGTGGCAGGCGTACAACCTCTACGACGCCGACGGCGACGGCTGGGGCGACACGTGGTACGCCGGTGGGGTGCCACCCGTCGTGCTCGACCGGCCCTACCGCGAGCGCGGCGTCCCCCCGCGCTTCCGGCGCTACGACTTCCCGTTCCTCCGGTGGCTCGAGAAGACCCGCCGCGAGCCGGACATCCTCGCCGACGACGACCTCGAGGCGGTCCCGAGCGGCGACGAGCTGCGCCGCCACTACGACCTCGTCGTCTTCCCCGGCCACAGCGAGTACATGACCGCGCACGCGTACGACGTCGTGGAGCGGTTCCGCGACCTCGGTGGGCGGCTCGTCTTCCTCTCCGCGAACAACTTCTTCTGGGGGGTCGAGAAGCAGGGGAACGTGATGCGGCGCACGACGCAGTGGCGTGCGGCGGCCCGTCCCGAGGCCCGGCTCTGCGGCGTCCAGTACCGCGCCAACGACGACGGACGGCGCCAAGGGCCGTACATCGTCACCGACCCGGATGCCGCGCCCTGGCTCTTCGAGGAGACCGGCCTCACGCTGGGAGAGACTCTCGGCGACGAGGTCGGCGGGTTCGGGATCGAGATCGACATGACGACGCCGGACTCGCCGCCCGGGACGCGCGTCCTCGCCCTGATCCCGAACCTCTTCGGGCTCGGCCTGCACGCGGAGATGAGCTACTACGAGACCGCGGCGGGCGCCCGCGTCTTCTCGGCGGGCGTCCTCGACTTCCCCGCCGTGCTCCTCTACCCCGCCGGGTTCCGGCTGATGGACAACCTCTGGCGGCACATGCTCGAGGACCTGCCGGAGCCTCCCCCCTAGGAGGCCGCCGGCGCCGAGGCGGCCTCTCTGCTCCCGAACGCGACGACGGCGAACGGGATCACGGCCAGCAGCTGGCCGACGGCGACGAGCAGGAAGATCGGCCGCGCGCCCCAGGTCTCGAGGAACGGCCCGGCGATCAGCATCCCGGCGGGACCGGCCAGGACCGCGAGCGTGATGACCGCGGTCATGACCTTGGCCCGCACGACCTCCGGGGTGCGCATCGTGATCACGCCGATCAGCGGCGCGTTCACGAGTGGCCCGAAGAACGACGAGAGCGCGAGCGCGACCACGATCGCCGGCACCGGCAGCTCGACGGCGAGCGCGAAGACCGGCAGGGTCAGCGCGACGAAGGCGGTCGCGCCGAGCCTGAGCGGGTCGTACCGCCCGACGAGCCGCACGGCCACGAGGCTCCCGAGCACGGCGCCTGCCCCGAACGCCGCGAAGAAGGCGCCCGCGACCCGGGAGCTCGAGTACTCCTCGTAGGCGAGGACGGTGAGCCCCGCGGCGAGCATCTGCCCGAAGCCGTTCGTCAGGAGCGCCGTGAAGCACAGCACGCGCAGCATCCGGTCGCGGAGGACGAAGCGGATCCCCGCGAGCAGCCCCTTCCCCTCGTCGGACTGCGGCAGCGGCGGCCGGTGCGGGACGAAGAGCAGCAGCAGCGCGAACGAGAGGAGGAATGTGGCGGCGTCCACGTAGAGGACGACCGGTGCGCTGAACATCGCGATGAGCAGGCCCGCGGCAGCGGGCCCGAGGAGCGACGTGGCGCGACGGGCGCCCTCGACGAGCGCCGTCGCCTGCGCGACGACGCGCTCGTCGTGCCCGACGAGCTCCGGCAGGATCAGCGCCTGGGACGCGAAGTACGGCGCCATGAAGACGCCGACGAGCGAGACGAGCACGAGCAGCAGCGGGAAGCTCAGCCAGCCGAGCTCGTGGAGGAGCGGGATCGACGCGATCAACGGTGCGCGCACGAGGTCCGAGACGAGCATCGAGCGGCGGGCGCCCCAGCGCGCGATCACCGCGCCGGACGGGATCCCGAGGATCGCGACCGGCGCGAGCTCGACCGCGAGGACGATGCTCATCTTCGTCGGCGAGCCCGTCGTCGCGAGCACGAACCACGGCAGCGCGAGGAACGTCATCTGCGAGCCCAGCGCCGAGACCACCTGCGCGGCGAGCAGCGCCCCGAGCCCGGGAGCCCGGAGCAGGCTCATGCGGCGACCTCCAGCGTCCCGTCGGCCGTGGCGCCCCCTCGGCGGTTGACGAAGCACGTGAGTGCGATGAGCGCCATCGCGACGGTCTGCACGGCGGCGAACGCGACCAGGACCGGCTGCGGCCCGAACTCGTCGAGCACCGGACCGACGCAGAAGACGCCGATCGGCTGCGCGAGGCCGAACACCATCATCTGCACCGTCAACACGCTCGGCCGGAGCGGCGCCGGCACGCGCAGGGTGAGGAGCGAGTGGATCGGGGGGTTGACGATCCCGTTCGCGACGCCCGAGAGCCCGAGGGCGTGCGCCGCGAGCGGCGCGGAGGGGTAGGTGACGAGGAGCCAGAGCGGCGCCGCCTGCCCGAGCACGAAGAGCCCGACCAGG
>DASTKY010000159.1:0-2700 GCA_035715495.1 Gaiella sp.
GGGCGCGTGCGGTTCATCGGAAGCGTCCCTCGCGAGACGGTGCTCAGGCTGTTCCGCGCTGCCGATGCAGCGGTGCTCCCCTCCGCTTGGGAGAACTTCCCGCACACCGTGGTGGAGGCGCTCGCCGTCGGCTGCCCCGTCATCGCGACCTCGGTCGGTGGCGTCCCCGAGGTCGTGCGCGATGGCGAGAACGGCCTGCTCGTGGCCCCGAACGACGCGTCGGCGCTCGGCGAGGCGATCGAGCGCTTCTTCACTGATGCCGCGTTGTGCGAGCGTCTCGCCGCCGCGGCGCCGGCGTCGGTGGTCGGCTACTCGGAGGAATCGGTGTTCTCGACGATCGAGGCCGAGCTGGAGCGGGCGGCCTCGCGATGAAGAAGCGGGTCCTCATGGTCGGCCGCTCCCGCTACTCGTTGCCGCTGTCGCCGTCGCTCGAGCAGAAGTTCGGGGCGCTCGAGGCCGAGCTCGACGTGCGCGTGCTCGCGACCGCCGGTGCAGGCGGCGGATCCGACCCCCGCTTCCACCTCGTGCGACCGATCCGGCCGCGTGCGCTCGACGGCCTCGCGTTCTACGCACTGCTCCCCTTCCGCGTCGCGCGTGAGCTGCGCGACTTCCGCCCCGACGCCGTGCTCGCGCAAGGCGCGCAGGAGGCGGCGCTCTGCGTCCTCGGCCGCACGCTCGCGCGGGTGCCGACGAAGGTCGTCGCGGACATCCACGGAGATCCGGCCGCGCCGGCTCGCCTCTACGGCTCGCCGCGGCGGAAGGCTCTGGCGCCGCTGGCGGACGCCTTCGCAGGCTTCGGCCTGCGGCGGAGCGACGGCGTTCGGACGATTTCGGGGTACACGTCGGCTCTCGTGCGCGAGGCGGGAGCCGAGCCGACCGCCGAGTTCGCTGCGTTCATGGATCTCGAGCCCTTCCTCGAGAACGATCCGGTTCCGTTGCCCGAGCGACCGACCGCGCTGTTCGTCGGCGTCCTCGAGCGGTACAAGGCGGTGGACGTGCTGGCCGAGGCGTGGCGCCTCGCAGCGCCTCGGGTCCCCGACGCCGGACTGCACATCGTCGGTCGCGGCACGCTGCACGAGGTGCCAGATCAGCTCGTCGCCGACCTGTCGGCCCGGACGCGGTGGAGCGAGTCGCTCACCACCCCGGAGGTGGCGCGCGCCCTCGACGACGCGACAGTGCTCGTGCTGCCCTCGCGGTCGGAGGGGCTTGGGCGCGTGGTCGTCGAGGCGTTCTGCCGCGGACGCGGAGTCGTCGCGAGTCGCGTCGGTGGGATCCGCGACATCGTCGAGGACGAGGCGAACGGCGTTCTCGTCGCGCCCGACGATCCGGGCGCGCTCGCGGACGCGCTCGTCCGTGTTCTGTCGGATCGAACGCTCGCCGAACGTCTCGGCGCGACCGGGCATGCATCGGTGCAGTCGTGGCTCGCGACCCCCGAGGAGTACGCACGGCGCATCCGCGAGCTCGTCGACGCCGTCACGGAATAGCCGACCTACACTCCCGCGATGCGGGCTGACCGCGCGAAGCAGCTGCTGAAGAACGGCGTCTACCGGGCGATCGGGGAGACGATCACCGGCGCCGGAGCGCTCGACGGCGGTGACGAGCGCACGCTGCGCGTCCTCATGTACCACAAGGTCAACGACCTCCGGCCGAACCCGACGACGGTGCCGACGAGCGTGTTCGCCGAGCAGATGGCGCTGCTCGGGCACCTCGGATACGCCCCCGTCTCGCTCGCCGAGGTGCGCGCCCACTACGTCGACGGCGCGCCTCTTCCGAAGGGCGCCGTCCTCATCACGTTCGACGACGGCTACCGCGACAACCTCCTGAACGCGCTGCCGATCCTGCAGCATCACGGCTACCCGGCCGTCATCTTCGTCCCCATCGGCTTCCTCGCGGGCGACCGACCGCTTCCACACGAGGAGGCGCTGCGCTCGCTCGGCGTCCGCAACGAGACCGTCGGCTGGGACGAGCTGGCGGCGCTCGAAGCGGGAGGCATCCGCGTCGAGTCGCACGGCATCGGGCACCGGCCGGTCTCCGAGCTCGATCCCGCGGAGGCGGCGCGCGAGATCGCCCTCTCGAAGCTTCGGCTCGAGGAGCGCCTGGGCCGCCGCGTGGACGCGTACGCCTTCGTGAAGGGCTCGCTCGCGGACTACCGGCCCGAGCACGTGAGCCTCGTGCAGCAGGCCGGCTACGCCCTCGGCTTCACGTCGGTCTCGGGTGCGAACGGCCCCGCGAGCGACCGTTACCGCCTTCGCCGCTACAACGTCGAGCCGTATCCGCCGCGGACGTTCGAGCTCGTCCTCTCGGGCGCGTGCGACCTCATCTCGGTGAAGGACACGGTCCCGGGCACGTATGCACGGCGGGCGTTCAACAAGGTGCTCGGCACCGCCACCCGGTGAGCTTCGAGGTCGTCCGCTACACGCCCGAGTGGCGGGCATCGCTGGTCGCGCTCCTCGCCCGCGTCGGGACGACGCAGCTGTCCGACGAGGAGTTCACGTGGTGGTTCGACCGGAACCCGGGCGGGGAAGGGATCGTCTCGCTCGCCGTCGACGAAGGTGAGGTCGTCGGCGTGGCGGCGATGAGCTTCTTCACCACGCGGCTGAACGGCGTCGAGAGGCGACTGGCGATCCCCGTGAACGTCGCGACGGACGCTCGGTACCGCGGCCAGGGCGTCTTCTCGACGCTGGAGGAGCGGAACGAGGA
>DASTKY010000160.1:0-2356 GCA_035715495.1 Gaiella sp.
CCGCCGAGCCGTACCGCGCGACGCCTTCGCGGCCGCCGAGCGCCTCGGCGAGCGCCGCGCCGAGCGCCGCGTGGACGTCCTCGACGGTGTGATGCTCGTCGACGTCGACGTCCCCCGCGGCAGCGACCTCGAGGTCGAACCCCGCGTGGAACGCGAGCAGCGTCAGCAGATGGTCGAGGAACCCGAGGGAGGTCTCGACGCGCGACCGTCCCGTCCCGTCCAGCGCCAGGGTGAGCCGGAGGGCGGTCTCGGTCGTCGTGCGGAGGATCGTCGCCTCGCGGCCGCGCCGCTCATCGGGGTCTGCGCCGAGGGCGCGGAGCAGGACGTCGTTCTCCGACGGCCGCCGCACGGTTGCCCGGATCCCCTCCGGGAACGACCGCACGACGATGCCCTGCGCCTCGAGGCGCTCGGCGAGCGGCTCCTCGGTGTGGACGAACACGAAGTTCGCGGCCCCGGGCCGGCAGTCGTAGCCCGCCTCGACGAGCGCCTCCCGCACACGCTCCCGCTCCTCGATCGTCGCCTCGACGTCCCCGAGGCGCGGCTGGCGCAGCGCCGCCGTCGCGATCGCGGCCGCCGGGCCGGAGATCGGCGCGGGGGCGCGGCGCTCGGTCAGCAGGGCCGCCGTCTCCGGGTGCGCGACCGCGTAGCCGACCCGCAGCGAGGCGAAGCCGAACGCCTTCGACATCGTCCGCAGCACGACGAGGTTCGGCAGCTCGTCGACCCAGGGCGCGCACGAGCGGGCGCCGTACTCGACGTACGCCTCGTCGGCGACGACGATCGTCCCGGGCCTGCGGCGCGCCCGCTCGACGATCGCCTCCGGCTCGACCCACGTCCCGGTCGGGTTCTGCGGGTTGCAGACCCAGTCGAGATCGGCGGCGTCCTCAGGCCGGACGACGTCGGCGCCGGTCAGCGTGGTCGCGATCCGGTAGAGCGCGTACGTCGGCGGGTCGACGGAGGCGCGTCGGCCGGCGGCGAGGAAGGTGTGCGCGAGCAGCAGGATCAGGTCGTCCGCGCCGGCGCCGACGACGACGTGGTCGGCGCTCAGGCCGACGTACCCGCCCGCCGCCTCGCGGAGGCCGCGGTACGTGCCGTCCGGGTACTCGTTGAGGCGCGCCATGGCCGCGCCGAGCGCCACCTGCGGCACGCCCGGGAGCGGCGGCGTGTTCTGGTCGAACTTGAGCACGGCCTCGCGCGGGACGCCGTGCCGCTCCGCGACCTCGTCGACGGCCGCCGACCAGCGATACGGCGCGTAGCCGTCGGTCACGGGCGTCGCGAGCGCGCGCGCGACGCTCATGCGGGCACCGCCCGAGCATGCAGCGGCAGCCCCTCGACGCGCGCGAGCGGCCCGACGATCGCGGCGGCTCGCTCGGCCGCGCCGTCGGCGGCGGTCACGACCTGCAGGGGCTTGAGGAAGGCCTCGATCCCGAGCCCGCCCGTCGAGCGGGCCAGCCCGCCGGTCGGCAGGACGTGCGTCGCGCCGGCGGCGTAGTCGCCGAGCACGGACGAGCAGCCGACGAAGACCGAGCCCGCGTTCCGCACGCGCGTGACGAGCTCGACGGCGTCCGTGCCGTGCAGCTCGAGGTGCTCGGGCGCGTACGACTCCGAGCGCGCGAGCGCCTCGTCGAGCGAGGCGACCCGCTCGACACGGACGTTCTCGCTGTCACGGACAGCCGCCTCGACCGCGTCGGCGAGCCTGGCGTCGTGGGTCAGGAGGAGGGCCTCGCTGTCGGGCCCGTGCTCGGCCTGGGCGAGCAGATCGGTCGCGACCCGCCCCGGGTCGGCCGAGCCGTCGGCGATGACGACGACCTCGCTCGGCCCGGCGGGGAGGTCGATCCGCACCCGGCCGGAGACGAGCAGCTTCGCCGCCGTCACGTAGGCGTTGCCGGGGCCTGCGATCGCGTCGACCGCCGGGATCGTGTCCGTCCCGTACGCGAGCGCCGCGACGGCCTGCGCGCCGCCGACCGCGTACACCTCGTCGATCCCCAGCTCGCGCGCGGCCACCAGGGTCGCGTCCGCGGGATCCGGGGTGACGACGGCGATCCGGCCGACGCCGGCGACGCGCGCCGGGACGGCGGTCATCACGAGCGAGGACGGGAGCGGCGTCCGCCCGCCCGGGACGTAGAGGCCGACGCTCGCGAGCGGCACCCACCGACGCTCCGAGACGATCCCGGGCGCGGCCTCCACCGACGTGTCGGCCGGCCGCTGCGCCTCGCTGAACCGCGTGACGGCGAGGATCATGGCCCGCAGCGCCTCGAGCACGTCGTCCTCGACGGTCGCGTCGGCGATGCGCCCGGCCGAGACGCGAAGGCCGTCGTGTCGCGGCCCGTCGAGCCGCTCCGTCCATTCGAGCAGCGCC
>DASTKY010000161.1:0-3783 GCA_035715495.1 Gaiella sp.
TCGACAAGAACACGGACATCGGCGCGATCAACTCGCGTGCGCAGCTCGACCGGATCACCGAGCTCGTCGCGAGCGGCTCCGAGGAGGGGGCAGAGATCTACCAGCCGCCGTGCCGCCTCCCCGAGAAGGGCTGGTGGTTCGCGCCGACCGTCTTCACGAACGTCGCCCAGAGCCACCGCATCGCCCGCGAGGAGATCTTCGGGCCTGTCCTCAGCGTGCTCACGTTCCGGACCCCGGACGAGGCCGTCGAGAAGGCGAACAACACGATGTACGGGCTCTCGGCGGGGGTCTGGACGGAGAAGGGCTCGCGCATCCTGTGGATGGCCGACCGGCTGCGCGCCGGGGTCGTCTGGGGGAACACCTTCAACCGCTTCGACCCGGCCTCGCCGTTCGGCGGCTACAAGGAGTCCGGCTTCGGCCGCGAGGGCGGCCGCCACGGGCTCGAGGCCTATCTGAGGTTCTCGTGAGCGAGCGCGCGGCCGGCCGCCGCCTCCCGGTGCGGAAGACGTACAAGCTGTACATCGGCGGCGCCTTCCCGCGGTCGGAGTCCGGCCGCACCCTCGAGCTCGAGGGGCACAACGTCGCGCGGGCCTCGCGCAAGGACGCGCGGGACGCGGTCGTCGCGGCGCGGCAGGGGTTCGGGTCGTGGAGCGGCGCGACCGCCTACAACCGGGGCCAGGTGCTCTACCGGCTCGCCGAGACGATGGAGACGCGGCTCGACGCGCTCGCGTCGGTGTGCACGGGGCGGCGGGAGGTCGCCCGCGCGATCGACCGCGTGGTCTGGTACGCGGGGTGGGCCGACAAGCTCGCCCAGGTGCTCGGCGCCTCGAACCCCGTCGCCGGGCCGTACTTCAACTTCACGCAGCCGGAGCCGACCGGCGTCGTCGCCGTCGTCGCGCCCGACGAGCCGCCGCTCGACGGGCTGGTCGCGCGCGTCGCCCCGGCGATCGTCGGCGGCAACGCGGTCGTCGTCGTCGCCTCAGAGCGGCATCCGCTCGCCGCGATCGAGCTCGCCGAGGCGGTCGCGACCTCCGACGTGCCCGCCGGCGTGGTCAACGTCCTGACGGGTTTGCGGGACGAGCTCGCACCCGTGCTCGCGGCGCACATGGACGTCAACGCGATCGACGTGACCGGAGCGGACGGCGAGTCGGCGCCGCTCGAGGCCCTCGCGGCCGAGAACGTCAAGCGCGTCGTGCGGGCGCGCGAGGACCGGAGCCCGTGGGAGATCGGCGCCTTCATGGAGCTCAAGACGGTCTGGCACCCGATCGGCCGCTGAGCGGCCGTCGCGACGACGCTCTTCCGGGGCACCCCAACCCACCACCCGCTGCCGATTCTATCGCTCCCGTTGCCAGCCATGGCGACGAAAGCGTGCCGCCTTCGCACCGACTCCGTGACGCCGCCCTAGCGCCCCTCGGTCAGCACGCGGTCGACGGCGACCGAGGCCGCCTCGACCCTCCGTGCGAGCGGCCCCTCGACGAGCAGCCACGGCCGGCCGCTCGCGCGGGCGTGCTCGACGTAGCGGTCGTGCATCGTCCGGCGCTGCTCCTCGAACTCACGGATCCCGTCGTGGCGCCACGGCGCGTCGAGGCCGCAGACGAGGTACAGGTCGTACGACCGGGCGACGAGCTCCGGGAACGCGGTCGCGGGCCGGCCGAGGTAGACCTCGTGGAAGACGGCGGTCGTGAACGCGTCCGTGTCGCCGAACAGCACCTCCCGCGCGAAGCCGGCGAGGAAGTCCTCGTACCAGCAGTGGATGCGGGCGATGTGCGTGAACTCCTCGCTCGTCCACGGCGCGTCCGGCGGGCGCCCGATCTGCGTGTACGGACGGCCGTACTCGGGGTTCCAGACCGTCGTGTAGCGCTCGGCGAGCGCGGCGGCGAGGGTCGACTTCCCGGTCGACTCGGCTCCGAGGAGCACGACGCGCTTCACGTCCGCCACGACGCGCGAGCCTACGGCATGCGGCCGCCCGCTCGGGCGGGGGCCGCCGGGGCCTTCGTCTAGCATTCCGCTCCGTGACCGCGCGACGGCTCAGCCAGGCGATCGCGGAAGGGGACGGCATCTCCGTGCTCGTCGAGGTGCGGGACGCGGACGCCGCGCAGCGGGCCGAAGGGGGCGGGGCGGAGGGCCTCGTCGTCCGGGTCGCGACCGGCGACCTGCGCGACCACACCGCGCTGCCGCTGCTCGCGTACGGGCCCCCGCCGGACGAGCGGCTCGCCGACGCCGCAGACGCGGTCGTCCTCACCGCGGACGACGACGAGGCGCTGGAGCAGGAGGCGGAGCTCTGCCGCGAGCTCGGCGTCGAGGTCGTCGTCCGCGTGCGCGACGACGACGAGCTCGAGCGCGTTCTCGAGCAGGTCGACCCGGAGATCCTGCTCCTCACGGCCGAGCGAGCCGAGGACGAGCAGGAGCCGCTCGACCGGCTGCTCGAGCTCCTGCCGGACGTGCCGGCCGGGAAGCTCGCGATCGCCGAGCTCGCCGACGCGTCGCGCAGCGACGTGGAGGAGCTCGAGCGGGCGGGCGTCGACGCCGTGCTCGTCACGGGCGACGTCGCCGCGCTCGTCGGCGACGCCGTGCCCGACGTCTAGCCGCCCGCCGTGCAGCGCTCCGCACGGCTCGACCGCGGGGCGTCGCTCGCGGCGCTCGGGGCGGTGCTCGCCCTCGCGGCCGCGCTGCGGATCGTGGGCGCGGGCTCGGGCCTGCCGCTGCCGCTCCTCAACCCCGACGAGACGAGCATCGTCCCGCGGGCGTGGGAGCTCGCGGACCGCATCGGCCTCGATCCCGGCTGGTACGACTACCCGAGCCTCCTCTTCCTGCTGCTCGCGCCGACCCAGCTCGGCCTCGACGAGCCCTCGTACGGCACGGCGCGCGCCGTCGCTGTCGCGCTCGGGCTCCTCGGCGTCGCCGCGGCGTGGTGGCTCGGGCGGGTCGCGGTCGGGACGCTCGCGGGGATCGCCGCGGCGGTCGTCGTCGCCGTCGCGACCACCCACGTCGCGTACTCCCGCATGGCCGTCACCGACGTCCTGCTGACGCTCGGCGTCACCGTCTGCCTCGCGCTCCTCGTCACGGACCGGCTCGAGTGGGCAGGAGTCGCTGCGGGGCTCGCCGCCTCCGCGAAGTACCCGGGGGCGCTCCTCCTGGTGCCGCTGCTCGTCGCCGGCTGGGGCCGGTGGCGGCGCACCGCCGCCTCGGCGGCCCTCGCGCTCGCCGGCTTCGCCCTGACCAGCCCCTTCGTCCTCGTGCACGCCGACCGGGCCTGGGACGACTTCCGCCGCGTCCAGTCGCTCGCCGAGGACGGGTGGCTCGGCTTCGAGGATGACCCGATCGCCCCCGTCGCCTACGCCCTCCGCCTCTGGGACACCGTCGGCCCGGTCGCCCTGGTGGCGCTCGCCGGGCTCGGCGTGGCCGTCTGGCGGCATCGGCGGAGCGACCTGATCCTGCTCTCGTTCGCCGCCGTCTACGGCGCGTCACTGCTCACCTCGAACGCGCACTTCGACCGCTACGTGCTGCCGCTCGTCCCCGTCGTCGCCGTCCTCGCGGCCCGGACGCCGTACCTCGCCGTCGCGACCCTCGTCGCCGCGCTCGTGCCGCTCTGGTGGTCGATCGACGACGCGAGGTCGCTCACCGGCCGCGACCCCCGGCTCGACGCGGCCGCCTGGATCGACCGCAGGATCCCGCTCGACGCGCCGGTCGCAGCGGACTCGTCGACGCTCCCACTGCGCGGGCGCGACGTGCTGCGGCTGCAGCTGCCGGGGCCGGGTCGCGCGTTCGATCCCGACCGGAGCC
>DASTKY010000162.1:0-2685 GCA_035715495.1 Gaiella sp.
CGGTCGTCCTCGATCGGGTCGACGAGCCCGTAGCGGAGCCGATGCTCGACGCCGAAGAGCTCGTCGAGCCACGTCACCCACGGGCCGCGCTGGTTCGCCGTGCTGCCCGCGAAGTACGAGAGGTACACCGTCGCGCCGTCCGTCGCGAGCTCGCGCAGCCGGTCGAGGCCGGGGGCGGTGAGGAGCTTCGTCGCGGGCAGGAGGTAGAGGCTCGCGCCGGCGGCGAGCCCGTCCCGCTCGCGCGCGATCGCGACCGGCAGGTCGGCCGACCGCGCCGCCACGTACGCCTGCAGCAGGTCGCGCCGGAGGTCGGCGCGGTACGCCTCCGTCGTGAAGGGCAGCGCGTGCTCGAAGTGCTCGGGCACGACGAGCGCGACGTCGCCCCGGACGGGCTCCCAGCCGTCGGCGGCGAGCTCGCGGACGAGCGCCGAGAACCGCTGGAGCTCCGCGAGCTGGGGCTTCGGCCTGCCCGCGTGGTCTGTGACGCCGAAGTGCATCTCGAACGGGTGGTGCCGGTACGGGTCCTCGTCGCGGAGGTCGTCGAAGTCCGTGTTCGACCACGCGAGCCACCCCGTCGCCCCGGCGAGCAGCGTCGTGTGGAGGACCTGCCGGTAGTGGCCGGCGGCGTGGTCGTCCGCCGCGAAGTCGGAGGTGACGCCGAACTCCTCGAGGACGACCGGCCGGCCGAACCCGCCCGCCAGCTCGCAGGCGAACGCCGGCGCGAGCGCCTGGCGCGCCTCGTCGTCCTCCATCGGGTAGGAGTGCGGGCCGAGGAAGTCGACGAGCGGCGCCAGCTCGCGCAGCGAGTAGCCGTTGTCGCCGCCCGTCGTCTCGATCCCCCAGGCGCCGTCCCCGAGCGAGACCGCCTGGGTCGCACCGCCCGCACGCAGGGCCTGGACGACGAGCCGCGCCCAGGCGGTGATCTCGTCCGACGTCGCCGGCCCGCCGTAGAGCGGCATCTCGTTGGAGACGAGCCAGCCGACGACCGCCGGGTGCCGCGCGTAGCGCGACGCGAGCTCCTCCGCGAGCCAGGCCTGCTGCGCGACGAGCCAGACGTCGCGGTAGAGGTCGCGGCCGCCCCGCCACGCCGGGTCCCAGTTCTCGCCCGACATGTGGCCGACGAGGACGGTGGGGATCGTCCCGAGCCCATGCTCGACGTGCGCGTCGAGGAAGTCCGCGAAGCGCTCCGCCACGGCCTCGTCGAGTCGCCCCGGCTCGGGGACGAAGTCGGGCCAGAAGCAGAACGAGCGGGTGGTGTCGAGGCCGTGGCGCGCAAGCGTCGCGAGCTCCTCGCGCACGACGGCCGCGTCGTACCGCGCCCACATGCGCGGCCCGCCCGCCCGCGACCAGAAGTTGACGCCGAGCCAGCCGGCAGGGGTGCGCGCCGCGCGGCTCACGCCTGGTCGAGCCTCCGTCGACTCTCTCGCTCCCGGACCATTCGGGGCTCCCGCCTCGCGCCGAGGGCACCGTCGCCCACCGGCTGTTCCGTAACGTTCCGGGAACGTTTAACAGGTTTGACGCACTTGTCAAGCAGGCTTCATGGCGAATCTCGGTTGACGAGGCAACCAGGTGTGGGTGTATAGTCGCGTGATCGTCGGAAACGGTTACGGCTGGAGCAGGACATGAGCGAGGCGTCGACACGGACGGGGAACGGGCAGGGTCGGGCCACGATCCGCGACGTGGCGCGCCGGGCCGGCGTCTCCGTCGCGACGGTCTCCCGCGTCGTCAACGACCGCCCCGACGTCTCGCCCGAGACGCGCGAGGCGGTCATGGAGCACGTCCGCGCGCTGAGCTTCTCGACGAACCGCAGCGCGCGCGGGCTCTCGAAGGGCCGCACCGGCCTGATCGGCCTGACGATCCCGTACGTCCTCGGGGACTACTACTCGTCCATCCTCTCCGGCGCGACCGAGGCGCTCCACGAGCAGGAGATGCACGCCGTCCTCTGCCCGACGCGCCACGAGCACGAGCGCGAGGCGGCGCTCGTCGAGCGGCTGCTCCGCGGCACGACCGACGGCGCGATCCTCGTGATGCCCTCCGAGTCCGCCGAGGAGCTCGGGGACCTCGAGGCGCAAGGGTTCCCCTTCGTCGTCGTCGACGCCCCGATGCCGCTCCCCGAGCGCGTGCCCGTGGTCTCCGCCACCCACTGGTCGGGCGCCCGCGCCGCGACCGAGCACCTTCTCGAGCTCGGCCACCGCCGGATCGCGATCGTCGAGGGGCGCGAGGGCTGGGTCGCGACGGAGGACCGCGCGAACGGCTATCGCGCCGCGCTCGCGGGCGCCGGCGTGCTCGCGTCCTCGTCGCTCGTCGAGAGCGGGGAGTTCGAGATCGACGGCGGCTACCGCGCCGGGTGCCGGCTCCTCGACCGCGACGAGCGGCCGACCGCGATCTTCGCGCTCAACGACAACATGGCGATCGGCGTGCTCCGCGCGGCGGTCGAGCGCGGGCTCGACGTGCCGGGCGACCTCTCGGTCGTCGGCTTCGACGACTCGGGGCTCGCGGAGGTCGTCACCCCCGGCCTGACCACCGTCCGCCAGCCGCTCGAGGAGATGGGCCGCATGGCCGTCAGCCTCCTCTCGCGCCTCGTCGACGGCCAGCGGGTCGAGACGCTGCGCATCGAGCTCGCGACGCGGCTCGTCGTGCGGGGCTCGACCGCACCGGCACCCGCCGCCTGACCCCGATCAGCGC
>DASTKY010000163.1:0-2717 GCA_035715495.1 Gaiella sp.
CCCGCCCGCGAGCGCGGCCGCCCGCACCGCCACGCGCCGTGCCTCCTGCTTCGTGAGCGTCGTCAGCGCCGCACGCTCTCCAGGCCGATCGTCCGCGCGAGCCGCGCGAGCGCGCGGTCGAGCGCCTCGTCGAGCGCGGCCGACTTGCGCACGCCGGTCTCGCGGTGGAACGACTTGACCACGAGCTCTCCCTCGCGCCGCTCGGACTTCAGGTCGGCGCGGCCGACGATCCGGTCCCGCCAGAGGAGCGGCAGGACGTAGTAGCCGAACAGCCGCTGGGGCGCGGGCTTGTAGACCTCGATCAGGTGGTCGAACCCGAGGACCCGCCGGGCGAACGGCCGGTCCCAGAGCAGGTTGTCGAACGGCGAGAGGAGCACGGCGGCCGAGGGCGCGGCCGGCTCGAGCGGCGCACCGGCGGGGACGAGCACGGGAGCGCCGCCGTCCTCGACCCGATGACGGTCGAGGAGCCCATCCGCCACGAGCGAGGCGACCGCGTCACGGATGCGCGCGACGCCGCCCTTCAGGCGCCAATGCTCGACGATGCCGCTCTCGGTGAGGACGCCGCGCGCGCGGACGGCGCGGAGCGCGAGGTCGCGCAGGCGCTCGGGCTCGGGCGGGGTCGCGGCGCCGAGCACCGCCGCCGGGAGCACGCGCTCGGGGAGGTCGTAGAGCCGCTGGAACCCCTGACGGCCCGCGACCACCAGCTCGCCGTGGTTCCAGAGCAGCTCGAGCATCTGCTTCGCGGGCTTCCAGCCCCACATCTCGCCCTGGCGCGCCGCGCCGTCGAAGTGCCGCGACCCCAGCGGCCCGCGGTCGCGGATCTCGTCGAGGACGTGCTCGCGGAGGTGGGGGTGGGTCCGGTCGACCTCGCCGTACCAGCGCCGCCCGCCGACCTGCATCGCGGGCCGGAGGAGGGGCCAGTCGTCTGCGGGGAGGAGGCACGCCTCGTGGGCCCAGTACTCGATCAGCCGGCCGCCGCCGAGGAGCCGGCTGACGGCGGTCCGCGGAAACGCGCCGACGCGCCCGCCGAGCGCGATCCGGTGGCTGCGCTCGACGGTCGAGATCGAGTCCAGCTGGACGCACGAGAGCCGGTGGACCGCGCGCTCGACCTCGCGGGCGGTGCCCGTCCGGTGCCGCGGCGCGTAGCCCTGGGCGGCGATCGCGAGCCGGCGCACGGCGGCGAGGGAGAGGGCCGGAGCCGTCACAGGGGGTGTTCTACCGGGGGTTCCGACCGGTCCGCCTGTCACGCTTCCGCGCGTGCGCAGGTTCGTCCTGGTGTGCCTCGTCGTTCTCGGGGCCGCATATGTGATCGGAGTGCCGTTCTTCCTGCTGACCGACGACGAGGCGATCCCCGAGGGGGCCGACGCCGTCGTCGTCCTCTCCGGGCCGGACAACCTCCTCTCAGCGGGCCGGACGCTCGTCGGCGGCGGCATCGCCCCGACCCTCGTCGTCTCGGCGAGCCGGTCGGCGCGCGGCAACAAGCGCGTCAGCTACTGCCGCGCGGAGCCCGAGGACGTCGAGTGCGTCTACGCCGGCCCGTTCTCGACGCCGGGCGAGGCGCAGGCGATCAGCGAGCTCGCGAAGAAGCGGAACTGGGACACCATCGTGCTCGTGACGACGGAGGTCGACCGTCAGCTCGCCGAGCGCGTCTTCCGGCGGTGCGGCGACTTCCGGGCGGTGGCCAGCGGCGTCGACCAGCCCTGGTGGCGGAACGTCGTCGGCGTCCCGCTCGAGTGGCTCAAGTTCGCGGTCGCCGAGACCGTTCGCCGAGGCTGCTGAACCGGCCGCTATCGTCGGGCGATGGCCGGCGACGACCCTCTCGACACCGAGGAGGAGCTCCGCGAGAAGCGTGACCAGGAGCTGATCGAGCTCCTCAACGAGATCCGCGTCGGGCTCTCCGGCGCGAGCGTCCTCTTCGGCTTCCTCCTGATCGTCCCGTTCAGCGCGGCGTGGGAGAAGACGACGCGAGACATGAAGGCCGCGTACGTCGTCTCGTTCCTGACGACCCTGATCGCCGTCGTCGCGCTCATGGCGCCGACCGTGTACCACCGGCTCCGCTGGCGCGAGCGGAACAAGGAGCGCATGCTCCGCGCCGCGAACCTCTCGACGATCGTGGGCATGACCGCGCTCGCCGTGGCGATGACGGCGGGGGTGTACCTCGTGATCGACGCGGTCGTGAGCCAGGGCTGGGCGATCGTGATGACGGTCGCGTCGACGGTCGTGTTCGTCGGCCTCTGGCTGGTCGTCCCGCTCACCGGGCGGTACGACCGCTGGGACGAGCACCTCGACGAGGAGGGCATGCCGACGGAGGAGCCCGCCGGCCGCTAGCTCACTCGCCCGGCGTCACGCCCTGGAGGATCGCGGCGAGCGTCGCGGCGTCGATGTTGCCGCCCGAGACGATGCAGACGACGCGGCCCTCGCCGCCGTGTCCCGCGAGGGCCGCCGCGAGCGCGAGCCCGCCGGCCCCCTCGGCGACGACGCGGGCACGGGTGGCGAGCTGCCGGACCGCCGCGGCCGTGTCGCGGAGGGAGACGGACACCGCGCCGGCGAGCAGCGGCCGGGCGCGCTCCCACATCGCCGGGAGGAGCGCCTTCGAGCCCGCGCCGTCGACGAACGAGGCGCGGTAGTCGACCGTCCTCGGCTCGCCCGCTGCGAAGGACGCGGCGAGCGGCGCGCCGGTCTCCGGCTCGCACGCGATCACGCGCGTCGCGGGCGAC
>DASTKY010000164.1:0-2287 GCA_035715495.1 Gaiella sp.
TAGAAGCTCGCACGCGTCGTCGCGGCGACGCCGAGACGCGTCATCAGCGGCTGCGTGCAGTGGTGGCCCGCGCGAACGGCGATCCCCTCCCAGTCGAGGATCTGCGCGACGTCGTGCGGGTGGATCCCCTCGACGTCGAACGAGACGATCCCGGCGCGCCGACCGGCGGGCGGCCCGAAGACCCGGATCCAGGGGATCTCGTCGAACGCGGCCATCGTCTGCTCGACGAGCGCGTGCTCGTGGGCCTCGATCGCCTCCAGACCGGCGTCGGTGACGTACTCGATGGCGGTCGCGAAGGCGACCGCCTCGGCGAAGGCGGGCGTGCCGGCCTCGAACTTGTGCGGAACCTCGTTGAACGACGTCTTCTCGAGCCCGACGGAGCGGATCATCTCGCCGCCGAGGTTGAAGGGGCTCATCGCGTCGAGCAGCTCCCTGCGCCCCCACAGCGCCCCGATCCCGGTCGGGCCGCAGATCTTGTGGCCGGTGACGGCGACGAAGTCGGCGCCGAGCGCCTGGACGTCGACCGCGCGGTGCGGTGCCGCCTGGGCCGCGTCGACGACCATGATCGCCCCCTGCTCGTGCGCCCACGCGGCGAGCTCGGCGACGGGGTTGATCGTCCCGAGAGTGTTCGAGACGAGGTTGTTCGCGACGACCTTGACGTTCCCCTCGCGCGCGAGGCCCTCGAGCGCGTCGAGCTGCAGCTCCCCCTGGTCGTCGATCGGGATGTGGCGGAAGCTCGCGCCGGTCCGGGACGCGATGTACTGCCACGGGACGAAGTTGGCGTGGTGCTCGAGCTCCGTGATCACGACGAGGTCACCGGGGCCGAGGTTGTCGAGGCCCCACGCGTACGCGACGAGGTTGAGCGCCTCGGTCGCGTTCCGGGTGAAGATGACCTCCTTCTCGCTCGGCGCGTTGAGGAACGACGCGACCGTGCGGCGCGCCGCCTCGAACCCCTCCGTCGCCCGCTCGGAGAGCCGGTAGACGCCCCGATGGACGTTCGCGTACTCGTGCTCGTAGAAGGCTCGCATCCGGTCGAGCACCTGACGTGGCTTCTGGGCCGAGGAGGCGGAGTCGAGGTACGCGACCGGCTTGCCGTCGAAGAGCTCCTCGAAGACGGGGAAGTCCGCGCGCAGGCGATGCGCGTCGAGGACGGGGACGGAGGTCGTGCTCACGCGGTCCATCGTAGCCACGCCCCCCTCGGCTCCCGACGGGGCGCCGGTGGGGAGAACGCGCGGCGGCGGCCGCTCAGGACGTCTGCACGTGGCCGTTCGTCGAGGCCCGCTCGGCGATCTCCCGCTGGCGCTCGACCGCAGACGCGACGGTCGAGAGGATCTCGCACAGCCGCTGCAGCCGGAGCCGCTCGCTCGTCTCGGCGAGGAGCTCGAGCTTCAGCTCGGCGGCGAGCTCGAACCGCGAGCCGATCGCGTAGGACGGCGGCTCGGCGTCCGCCGCGGGCGGCTCGACGTCGGCGCCCGTCAGCTCGACGAGCCGGCCGAAGAGCGCGAGCGCCTGCTGCACGTCCTCGGGCGGGGGCGGGTCGTCCCGGTCGACGACGGGCTCCACGTTTCCCGTCTGGAAGCTGCGGCCCTCGGTCAGCTCCAGGAGCTTGAAGCGCTCGCCGCCCTCGACGACGATGTTGAGCCGGCCGTCGTCGAAGCGGTCGGTGACCTCGACGACGGTCGCGAGCGTCCCGACCTGCCTGATCCCGTCGTCGTCGGCGTAGACGAGCCCGAACGGGCGCTCCTCGTCGACGCACTCGGCGATCAGCTCGCGGTAGCGCGGCTCGAAGATGTGCAGAGGAACCTGCTCGGTGGGGAGCAGGACGAGGCCGAGCGGAAAGAGGCCGATCTCGTCCATCCGTCAAGCGTAGAGCCTCCGGGCCTGCTCCCGGCGGGCCGCTCTACAGGACGAGGACGGCGATGGCCGCGAGGAGACCGACGATGGCGATGAGCCGCATGACTCGACCCTAGGACGGCTGGGTCAAGAGACCCTGGGCGGTTCGTGAGGAAATGGTCAGAACGCGGAGGGCGCCCGCACCCCCGGCCGGCAGCAGCCGGCCGAGGAGGCGGACGAGCCTGCGGTGACGACGGCGCCACATCGATCAGACGCCGAGCGCGGTCGGGGCCTCGGGCGCCGCCGGCTGGTACGTCGCCTGGAAGCCGAGCAGCCGGCCGATCGGGGCGCCGCACGCGAGCCCGAGCCGCTGCAGCCAGGCCGGCGGGAACGGCAGCCGCACATCCTCGAAGTGATGCCGCGCGATCACCGCCAGCCGCAACGGGCTCGGCAG
>DASTKY010000165.1:0-3861 GCA_035715495.1 Gaiella sp.
CCCGTCTCGGCGATCCGCAGGTACCAGTTGCTGTCCCAGCGCGCCCACACGTCGAAGACGGCGCCGAGCTGGTGGAGCCGCGGCGTGTCCCACGGCCCCCGGTTCGGGTTGAGCTCGGACTCGAAGAGCAGGACCGTGCCGGCGGCCAGCGCCCAGATCGCGAGCCGGCTCCAGAGGAAGATCCGCAGCGCCGGCCACGCTCCTCCCAGCCCGCGCATCGGGCGACGATACCGCGAACGGGGCAAAGGGCTTCTCGGCGCGCCCGGGAACTCGTTCCGACCGTGGCTACCATCGCTCCATGAGCAGCCCGAGGCGCCGTCGCCCGGCACGAGCGCCGGCTCCCGCGCCGCGGCCGCGCGCCCGCCGCCGCAGGTCGCGCACGTCCCGGAAGCTGCCGATCGTCCTCGCGTTCCTCGTCGTGCTCGTCGCAGCCGCGGGCGTCGCGGCGGGCTCCGCGGTGCTGGCCTTCGGCGACCGCTGCGACCTCTCCGCCCTGCGCCCGACGCAGATCGGCCAGAACACGTTCGTCTACGCCGCCGACAGCTCGCTCCTCGGCGTCATCCCGGCGGAGCGCAACCGCCAGGTCGTCCCGCTGGCGAAGATCTCGCCCTGGCTCCGCCGGGCGACGGTCGCGATCGAGGACCGTCGGTTCTACGAGCACGGCGGGATCGACGCCGAGGGCATCGCGCGCGCACTCTGGCGTGACGTCAAGGCGGGACGCGTCGTCGAGGGCGGCTCGACGATCAGCCAGCAGCTCGTGCGCAACCTCTACATCTCGAACGAGCGCACGGTCGAGCGGAAGGTCACCGAGGCGTGCCTCGCCGTGAAGCTCGACGGAGCGTGGTCGAAGGACAAGATCCTCGCGACGTACCTCAACTCGGTCTTCTACGGCAACCTCGCCTACGGGGCCGAGGCAGCCGCTCGGACGTACTTCTCGAAGCCCGCCCGCTGGCTGACGCTGCCGGAGGCCGCGCTGCTCGCGGGCCTCAACCAGGCGCCGTCCGCGTACGACCCGTTCGTCGACCCCGCGCGGGCGGTCGCCCGCCGGAACCAGGTCCTGCTGGCGATGCTCGAGGAGGGGATGATCACGCGCCGCCAGTACGCGGGCGCCGTACGGCAGCGCTCGCCGAAGCTGCGGCCCGGCCGCCTCTACGCGCAGATCCGCGAGCCGTACTTCTTCGGCTACGTCCGCGACCAGCTCGTGAAGGAGTACGGCGCCGAGACCGTCCGCTCGGGCGGCCTGCAGGTCTACACGACGATCGAGCCGCGCTGGCAGCGGCTCGCCCAGCAGGCGATCCGCTCGACGCTGACGCGGAGGATCGACCCCGCGGCGGCGGTCGTCTCGATCAACCCGGGGAACGGCGCGATCCGCGCCATGACGGCGGTCGTCCCGGGTCGCGCGAACAACCAGTTCAACCTCCTCTCGCAGGCACGACGCCAGCCCGGCTCGACGTTCAAGACGTTCGTCCTCGCGGCGGCCGTCGAGCGGGGGCTCGATCCGAGCTCGACGTACTACGTCTCGGCGCCGTTCGAGTACAAGCCGGACGACGAGGGCAGCTGCGAGGCGGGCACCTGGTGGTGCGTCAAGACCTACGACGGGAGCTACAGCGGCTGGACGTCGGTCGAGCGGGCGACGCTCGCGTCGGACAACTCCGTCTACGCCCAGCTGACCCTCGACGTCGGCCCGCAGCGCGTCGCGCAGCTCGCGCGTCGCCTCGGCGTCCGCACGCCGCTCGACGTCCGCGGCCAGTTCGTCCCCGCGATGGGCCTCGGCTCGGTCGCCGTGTCGCCGCTCGACATGGCCTCGGCGTACGCGACCCTCGCGGCCGGCGGCATCTACACCGAGCCCACGGCGATCCGCAAGGTCGTCATCCGCGGCAAGCCCGACGACCGGTGGGCCACGGAGCGGCGCCGCACGCGGGTCCTCTCGGACGGCGTCGCCGCGGTCGTCACCGACGTGCTCGAGGAGAACGTGCGCTACGGGACGGGGACCCGCGCGGCGCTGAACCGGCCGGTCGCCGGCAAGACGGGGACGACGGACGAGCACGCCGACGCGTGGTTCGTCGGCTACACCCCCGGGCTCGCCACGGCGGTCTGGATGGGCTACACGCGCGGCGAGGTGCCGATGACGAACGTCCACGGGATCTCGGTCTCCGGCGGCTCGTTCCCCGCGGAGATCTGGCGCCGCTTCATGGAGCCCGCGCTCGCCGACGCGCCCGTCCGGGACTTCCGGTCGCCTGCGCGGCCGGCGACGTTCACGACGTGGGAGCGGGGCCCGACGTCGCTGAGCTACGACCCGTACTACACGCCGCCCGCGACGCCCGAGCCGGAAGAGGAGACGAAGCCGGCCGGCGAGACGCCCGCGAAGCCGGGCGCCGGGCCGGGCTCGAGCGCCGAGCGATAGGCGCCGGGCCTCGACCCGTCCCGACGGCCGTCGCGCTGACCGGCGCGGCCACGCTCGTCCTCGTCGCAGTCGCCTCCGCCTCGGCCTGGCGGGACGGCTCCCCGGTCGTCCCCAACGACGGCTCGCACGCCCCGGAGGGGACGGCGTGGCCGTTCCTCGTCCTCCTCGCGGGAGCGCTCGTCGCCTACCTCGCCGGTCTCGTCGCGGTGCGCCGGGGCGCCCCCGTCCGCCTCGTGCTCGCACTCGGCGCGGCCGTCCAGCTCGTGCCGCTCGCGGCGCCGCTCCTGCTCTCGACCGACGCCTGGACGTACTGGGGGTACGGCTGGATCGCGTCCGACGGCGGCGGCAATCCGTACGTCGACCCGCCGGCCGACTTCCCGCAGAGCCCCGCGGCCGACTACGTCGGCGCCGACTGGCGCGACACGACGACGGTCTACGGCCCGGGGTTCACCCTCCTCTCGGAGCCCGTGGCGCTCCTCGCGGGCTCGTCGCCCGACACGGCGGCCTGGCTCTTCAAGGGCCTCGCGGCGGGAGCCGTGCTCGTCGCCACCGTCGCCGTCGCGCGGGCCGCCGCTCGCCCCGCGCTCGCCGTCGCCCTCGTCGCCTGGAACCCGGTGCTCGCGATCCACCTCGCCGGCGGCGGCCACAACGACGCCCTGGTCGGCGGGCTCGCCGCGCTCGGCGTCGCCCTGGCGGTGCGGCACCGTGTCGCCCTCGCCGGGGTCGCCTGGACGCTGGCGATCGCGGTGAAGTGGGTGCCCGTCCTCTTCCTGGCGATCGCCGCGCTCGCGGCCCGCCGGCGCGGCCGACCGACGGGCCTGGCCGCGGCCGCCGCGGCCGGCGTCGCGGTCGCGGCCGTCGCCACCCTCGTCTACGGCCTCGACTGGCTGCGCGCCTTCGAGCCGCTCGCCGAGAATGCGGTGCGCGAGACGAGCTACGCGCTGCCGTCACGGCTCGAGCAGCTCGGGCTCCCCCACGCCGCCGCGATCGGGCTCGCGGCCGCGGCCGCGGTGGCCGGGCTCGGCTGGATCGCGCGGGACGCCTGGCGCGGCGTGCCGCGCCACGGTCGCGCCGCCTGCCTCGTCCTCGCGACGACTCCCTACCTCGCCGTCTGGTACCTCGCGTGGGCCGTGCCGCTCGCCGCCGCCGACGAGGACCGCGTCGCGCGGGTCGCGGCCCTGGCGCTCACGGCGTACCTGCTGCCTCAGACGATCCCGCTCTGAGCCGCAGCACCATGGCGTTCGAGGTGGGGGAGCCCATGGTTCCCCCACCAGCCCCCTCCTTCGAGGGCCGGTACGAACGCCTGAGGCGCAGCACCATGACGTTGTCCTCGTCGAAGACGGTCTCGAACCGCCCGCTCGCGAGGAGGTCGGCGATGGCCCGCTCGAAGCGCTGCGGCGCGATGTTGTCGTCGCGGTAGCTCCCGCGGAACCGGTCGACGGCCACCCATTCCGCCT
>DASTKY010000166.1:0-4143 GCA_035715495.1 Gaiella sp.
CCGGTCCACCCGTACGGGTTCTTCTGCACGAGGACGGTGCCCGCCTGCGCGAACGCGAGCGTGACCATCGCGAAGGCGATGCCCCCGACGCGCAGGCTCACCGCGCCGAGCACGAGGGGCATGGCGATCCCGACGACGACCAGCAGGCCGAGCGTCGGCCAGAGCCCCCACTCCCAGCGCGTCAGCGCGATCGCGGTCACGTAGACGCCGAGCGCGACGTACAGCGCGTGCCCGAACGAGAGGAGGCCGGTGAAGCCGAAGAGCAGGTCGTACGTGAGCGCGACCCCGGCGAAGAGGAGGCAGAGGGCGAGGAGCTGGAGCGTGCCGGGGTTGTCGAGCGGCCCGTTGAGGACGACGGGGATGTCGAGCGAGAGCTTCGGCACGAGCGCGAGCAGCACGACCACGGCCACCGGGACCGCCACGTGGAGCGCGCGCCTCAATGCGCCACCTTCGGGGCGAGGCCGCCGGGCCGCACGAGGAGCACGGCGGCGAGCAGCAGGACGACGGCGAGGTCGCCCGTGCCCGCCGAGGCCCAGTAGTTCGCGTACTGCTGGATGAGCCCGACGGCGACCGCCGCGACGGCCGTGCCGCCGATCGAGCCGAAGCCGCCGATCACGACGACGATGAAGGCGAAGATGAGGAGCGACGTCCCGCGGGCGGGGTCGATGCTCGAGAAGTAGACGCCCGAGAGGACGCCCGCCAGGGCCGCGAGCGCGCCGCCGAGGGCGAAGACGATCGTGAACGCGCGCCGCACGTCGATCCCGAGCGCCGTCACCATCCCCCGGTTCTCGACGCCCGCGCGGATCACGAGGCCGAAGCGCGTGTAGCGGAGGAACGCCACGAGCCCGACGAGCACCGCAGCGGCGACCCCGATCTCGACGAACCGGTCGTTCGGGACGTTCGCTCCGAGGATCGTCGTCGTGTCGAACATCCAGTCGGGAAGCAGGATCGGCTTCGGGTCGTGCCCCCAGATGCCCTGGACGAGCGCCCCGATCGCGAGCGCGAGGCCGACGGTGACGAGCACCTGCTCGATCGGGCGCCGGTAGAGCGGGCGGATGAAGACGAGCTCGATCAGGGCGGCGACGATCGCGCCGGCGACGATCCCGAGCGCGCCGCCGACCAGGAGCCGCGTCCCGTACCCGCCGCCGATCTGCTCACCGAACCACCACGCCGCGTAAGCGCCGACGGTGATCAGCGCGCCGTGGGCGAAGTTGAGGACGCCCATGAGGCCGTAGATCAGCGAGAGGCCGGACGCGACGAGGAAGTACATCGCCCCGAGGCCGAGGCCCGTGATCGTGAGGAGGACGAAGGTGCTCAATGCGCGCCCCCGTGGACGCCGAGCAGGCGACGCACGTGCTCGGGGTCGGCCAGCAGCTCGTCCGCCGGCCCCGCGTGGACGACCTGACCGGCGTCGAGCACGACGACGTCGCGCGCGAGGCGCTGGACGACGGGGAGGTTCTGCTCCACGAGCAGGACGGTCGTCAGCTCGGCGGCGCGGCCGAGCGCGGCCGCCACCTCGGTCACGAGCAGCGGCGCGAGCCCCTTCGTCGGCTCGTCGACGAGCAGCACCTGGTTCTCGTTGAGGAGCGCGCGGGCGATCGCGACCATCTGCTGCTGGCCCCCGGAGAGCGTCCCCGCGCGCTGGGCCGCGCGCTGGCGGAGCTCGGGGAAGAGGTCGTAGACGAGCTCGTAGCGCGGGTCGGCGTCACGCTCGGCGAGCCGGAGGTTCTCCTCGACGGTCAGCCCCGCGAAGACGTCGCGATCCTCGGGCACGTAGCCGACGCCGCGGCGGACGACGGTGTGGGTCGCGAGGCGCGTCACGTCGGTGCCGCCGAGCGACACCTCGCCCCGCGACCGGGGCACGAGCCCCATCAGCGCCCGGAGCGTCGTCGTCTTGCCGACCCCGTTCCGGCCGAGGAGCGCGGTGACGCCGCCCGTCGGGACGTCGAACGAGATCCCCTGCAGGACGTGGGACTGGCCGAGGTGGACGTGGAGGTCGCGGACCGCGAGCGCCGGCGTCACAGGGGCTCCCCGAGGTAGGCGGACTGGACGGTCGGATCGGCCATGACCGCCTCCGGCGTGTCGAAGGCGAGGAGCGAGCCGTGGTGCATGACCGCGATCCGCTGGGCGAGGCCGACCACGACCTCCATGCGGTGCTCGACGAGCAGCACGGTGCGGCCGTCCGCGTGGACCGAGCGGATCAGGTCGACGAGCCCGTCGACGTCCTCGACCGAGACGCCCGCCATCGGCTCGTCGAGCAGGATCACGCGGGGCTCCCCCGCGAGGAGCATCGCGACCTCGAGCTTCCGCTTGTCGCCGTGCGAGAGCATCCCCGCCGGCCAGGCCGCCCGGTCGGAGAGCCCGACCTGGGCGAGCGCGCCGGCAGCCCGCTCGCGCGCCGGCCCGTAGCGCGCCGCCCGCCGCACGAGGCTGAACGCGCCGCCGAGTTTCGCCTCCGCGGCGAGGCGGACGTTCTCCTCCACGGCGAGCAGCGGGAAGACGCTCGACACCTGGAACGACCGGCCGAGCCCTGCCTGCGTCCGACGGTGCGGCGGGGCGCTCGTGACGTCCTCGCCGGCGAGCTCGATCCGCCCCGCGGTCGGCGCGACGACGCCCGAGAGGAGGTTGAAGAGCGTCGTCTTCCCCGCCCCGTTCGGGCCGATGATCCCGACGAGCTCGCCCTCCCCGACCTCGAGCGAGACATCGGCGACGATCCGTGCGCCGCCGATGTCGAGCCCGAGGCCGTGGGTGGCGAGGATCGGCGCCACGGTGGCCACGATCCCGTCCTGGAGGTCGTCCGCTAGCTGCGCTCCGGCGGTGCCGTATAGCGGGCGCGCAGGCGCTTCGTCACGGCGGTCGTGTACTTGCCGTTCGCCTCGACCAGCTTCACCTGGAACATCGGCTGGAGCATCGCGTGGTCGGACGCGCGGATCGTCTGCTGGCCCTTCGGGCCGGTGAAGCTCCAGCCCTCGAGCGCCGAGATCATCCGCGCGACGTCGCTCGGCGAGCCCTTCGAGAGCGCGTGCACGATCATCTGGCCCGCGACGAACCCGTCCGGCGTGAAGAGGTCGGGCACCTGCCCGCGCTTCCGCATCGACGAGACGAGCCACTCGTTGACCCTGTTCCTCGGCGCATTCGAGACGTAGTGCGAGAGGAACGAGATCTTGCTCGCGACCGGTCCGAACGTCGGGTACGACGCCCGCTGGTCGAGCCCCGTGACGACCTTGTCGACGCTGGAGAAGACGCCCTGCTGGTCGAGGGCCCGCCACATCGCGGGCGCGGTCGTGCCGGCCCACGCGATGAACAGCAGGTCGGTGCGCTGCTGCTTGATCTGCTGGGCGAACGGCGTGAAGTCCTGGGCGGAGAGCGGCACCAGGATGCGGTTCACCTTCTGGCCACCGAGGTTCCCCATCACCTGCTGGACGGCGAGGAAGTTGCCGAGCCCGAACGCGGAGTCCTGCGCGAAGACGGTGACGTTCTTGCCGCCGCCGCCGCCGAGGTAGGAGCTCGCGGCGAGCACGTCCTGGTAGCTCTGCCGGCCCGCGCGGAACGTGTACTTGTTGATCCCGGTGACCGCGTCCGTCGCGGCCGGGCCCGAGATGTAGAGCACCTTGTTCTGGTCGGCGAGCGGGGCGAGCTGGAGCGCGATCCCGGACGACGCCGTGCCGGTGATCACCTTGTAGCCCTTGCCGATCAGGTCCTTCGCGCCGGCGACCGCCTTGACGGGATCGCCGCCGTCGTCGACGAGCGTGAGCTCGAGCTTCCGGCCGTTGACCGCGCCGGTGCCCTTCGTGGCATAGGCGATGCCGTACCGGAGGCCCTGGACGAACTGCGCGCCGTACGAGGCGAGGAGCCCCGTGCGCGAGTAGACGACGCCGACCTGGATGGGCGCAGTCGCGCTCGGCGCCGCGTCAGCGACCCGTGCGGTCGCGCCGACGCCTGCGAGCGTCGCGACCCCTGCGACGAGCGCTGCGAGCTTGTACCACCGCTTCATGCTGTCCTCCAATGGACGAGTTCGGGTCAACCTGAGACCCGATTCAGGTGTCTTATAGACGCCGGCTCGGACGCGGTCAAGCGTCCGCCTCGGTCCGGCTCGAATCAGACGTCGGGCGAACGGGAGAGTTGGCCCGTGCGGCCGGAGGC
>DASTKY010000167.1:0-2091 GCA_035715495.1 Gaiella sp.
TTCCTCGTGATGGCGACCCAGAACCCCATCGAGTCGGAGGGCACGTACCCGCTGCCCGAGGCCCAGGTCGACCGGTTCATGCTCAAGGTGCTCGTCGGCTATCCGGAGCGCGACGAGGAGCTGACGGTCGTCCACCGCTCCCTGGACGACCCGGTCGCCGTGCGCCAGGTGCTGCCCCTCAGCGAGCTCGCGACCCTGCAGGCGAGCGTCAAGGACGTGTACGTCGATCCCGGTCTCGTCAGCTATGCGGTCAGCCTCGCGGCCGCGACGCGCGAGCCGGCCGCGTTCGGGATCGAGGCGATCGCGGATCTCGTCGCGTACGGCGCCAGCCCGCGCGGCCCCATCTCGCTCGTCCAGAGTGCGCGCGCCCTGGCGCTCATCCACGGCCGCGACTACGTGATCCCCGGCGACCTGCGGGCGCTCGTCAAGGACGCGTTCCGCCACCGCCTCGTGCTCACGTACCAGGCGCTCGCGGAGGAGCGCTCGGCCGACGACGTGCTCGACGCGGTGATCGCGGCCGTGCCGCAGCCGCGGCTCGAGCTCGGGAGACCGGCCGCGGCGTGACGCCCGCCCTTCGCGCACTCGGCGCCGAGCCGACACCCGCCCGGCCCGGCCCGGGGCCCGTTCCGGACGCGCTACTCAAGGCGCTCGAGCTCACGATCGCCCGTCGCGTCGACGGGCTGCTCTCGGGCGACCACCGGTCGGCGCTGCTCGGGCGCGGCACCGAGCTCGCGCAGGTGCGGCCGTACGTGCCCGGCGACGACGTCCGCCTGATCGACTGGAACGTCACCGCCCGGACGCAGGAGCCCCACATCCGCGTCCACCTCGCCGAGCGGGTCCTCGTCACGTGGCTCGTGCTGGACACCTCGCCGTCGATGACGTTCGGCACGGCCGAGCGCCGCAAGGCGGACGTCGCGCTGGGCGTCACCCTGGCGGTCGGCCACGCGGCGACGATGCGCGGCAACCGGGTCGGCCTCGTCGGCTTCGGCGGCGGTGCGGAGCGCGTGCTCCAGCCGACCCAGGGCCGCGCCGGCCTCGTCGGCCTGCTCCTCGCCCTGCGCGAGGACGACGACGGGAACGGCGCCGGCCCGTCGATCCCGCTCGCCACAGCGCTCCACCGGCTGGCGGGCGCGGCCCGGCAGCGCGCGCTCGTGGTCATCGTCTCCGACTTCCGCGGACCACGGGACTGGCGGCGCCCGCTGCTCCGGCTCGCGGGGCGGCACGAGGTCGTCGCCGTCGAGATCCGCGACCCGCGCGAGCAGGAGCTCGAGCCCGTGGGAACGCTGTGGCTCGTCGACCCCGAGTCGGGGCGCGAGCTCCAGGTGAACACGAACGACGCGAAGCTGCGCGAGCGGTTCGCGGCCGCGGCCCAGGCGGAGCGCCAGGAGGTGGCGCGCGAGCTCGCGAGCGCGGGCGTCGGCCACGTGACGCTCTCGACCGACCGCGACTGGCTGCGCGACCTCGCCGTCTTCGTCAAGCGGAAGCGCCGATGACCTTCGAGTGGCCCATGGCGCTCGTCCTGCTCCTCGCGATCCCGCTGCTCGCGGCGGTGCAGGTCCTCGCCGCGCGGCGCCGGCGGCGCCAGGCCGCCCGCTTCTCGAACCCCGCGCTCGTCCCGAACCTCGTGCCCTCGTCGCCGGGCCTCCGCCGCTACGTTCCGATCGCGATCGTGCTGATCGCGTTGGCGCTCCTCTTCGTCGGCGTCGCGCGCCCGCACGTCGTGCGCGACGTGACGCGGGACGAGGCCACCGTGATCCTCACGATCGACACCTCGCGCTCGATGCAGGCGACCGACGTCGAGCCGAACCGCTTCGAGGCGGCGAAGCGCGCCGCACGGGCGTTCCTCGAGGAGGTGCCGGACTCCTACGCCGTCGGCATCGTCTCGTTCTCGACCTCCGCCGACCCGGTGCTGCCGCCGACGACGGACCGCGAGGCGGCCGAGACGGCGATCAACGAGCTCCGGCTCGGATCGGGGACGGCGCTCGGGCAGGCGATCGTCCGCTCCGCCGAGCTCGCGGTCGCGCGTGAGGACGGCGAGCGGCAGACCGGCCAGAGCGAGCGCTCTCCCGCCGCGGTGCTGCTCCTCTCCGA
>DASTKY010000168.1:0-4411 GCA_035715495.1 Gaiella sp.
CCGCCTCGCGTGGCTCGCGAGGCGGCTCGACCCCACGGAGGCCGAGCACGAGCACCGCCGACCAGAGGAACGTGAGCCCGTTCACCGCAAAGACGACCTCGGGGCTCGAGACGGCGAGGAGGAGGCCGCCGAGGGCAGGGCCGAGGAACGTCCCGACGCTCTCGATCGTGCTCGACGCGACGTTGGCGGCGGTCAGCTCCGTCGGCGTGCGGACGAGCGACGGCAGCAGCGCCGCCTGCGCCGGGCGGAACACCGTGCCCGTGACGGTCGACGCGGCGACCAGGACGTAGACGACGACGGCGGGACCGTCGGCCGCGATCACCGCCGCGGCGGAGACCATCACCGCGAACCGGACCGCGTCGCTGGCCACCATCACCGCGACCCGCGAGAAGCGGTCGGCGAGCGACGCCGTGAACGGTGCAGCGATGGCCGCGGGGATCATGCGGATCAGGCCGACGAGCCCGACCGCCGCCGCGCCGCCCTCGCCGTAGGCGTAGACCCCGAGCGCGACGAGGTACGCCCAGCCTCCGAGCACCGAGCCGACCCAGGCGAGCTGGAGGCGCCGGAGCGGCGCGCTTGCGAAGACGTCGCGGAGCGCGCGCATGGCGGTGCGCGCCCTGTTCTCCGACTCGTGTCCCCCCTCCGGCATCCTGCGATGCAACACCATCAGAAATGCGGGAAGATTTCAGGGCAGTCGTGCGTCATGTGTGCAAGCGGCCCACGCCAGGGCCCTCCGTCGAAAGGAGCAGGGAGACATGTCTGACGAGCCGGAGAAGTTCGTGGACAACGACCGCATCGAGCGGGTCGCCGACGATTCCGAGGAGGACTTCGAGGGCCACCAGCTCGGTGGCGACGTCGGCCGCCTCGAAGACGCCGGAAAGTTCGAGGAGGCGATCGAGGTAGAGCGGCTCGGGAACGAGAACGAGCGCATCGCCTGACACGGCTCGGCTCTCCCGCGGGGGGCCGATTCGACGGAGCGGAGCGGCGCCGAGAGGCGCCGTTTCGCTGTCTAGGGCCGGGCGGCGTCCCGCGCGTCGCCGCGTGCGGTGAGGAGCGCCTCGAGCGCCTCGAGCAGGCGTCGGCCGGCCTCCGCGTCCTCGTGCTCGAGGAGCGCCGCGACCCGCCCGACGAGCGCGGCGTCCCGATCCCCGCCGAGCGCTGCGCGGGCCGTGCGCGCGCGCTGGAGGAGGTCGAGCGCGATCGCCGCCTGGGTCGAGAACCGCGAGAGGAGCTCGAGCTCGGCGAGGCCGAACGGACGGTCGCGGGCGCGGTCGAGCACGGACAGCACGCCGAGCACGCGCTCGTCGTGGAGCAGGGGCGTCGCGACGATGCTCGACGGCACGTAGCCCGTCGACGCGGCGCGGTCGCGCGAGAAGCGGGGGTCGTTCGAGAGGTCGTCGACGACGAGCGGCTGGCGCGTCACGAGCGCGAACCCGGCGATCCCCGTGCTCGACGGGAAGCGCATCCCCACGAGGTCCTCCTCGCCCCGGCCCGCCACGGCCTCGAAGACGAGCTCGTCGGCCTCCTCGTCGTGCAGGAAGATCGACGCGGCCTCTGCGGCGAAGATCGTGCGCGCGACGTCGACGATCGACTGCAGGAGCTGACGCGAGGTCTCCTCGTCGCCGCCCAGCAGCCCGGCGGCGGCGGCGCGCTCGGCTGCCAGCTCGTCGCTCATCCGGCCTCCGCCGGAGCCGTCGAGTTGCTCGCCGTCGCGTGGAGGACGCTCTTCAGCGCGTACGGCGTCAGCTCGGGGTGCTTCGCGAGCACGAGCGCCGCGACGCCCGCGATGTGCGGCGCGGCGAAGCTGTTGCCGGTGCAGCGGATCGTCCCGCCGCCGGGCCACGCGACCTCGACGTCGACGCCGCGCGCGAAGAGCTCGACCGGCGGCGACGGGTTCGCGTACCACGTCAGCGGCTCCGGCTCCTCGTGGCTCCCGACGGAGATCACCGACGAGAACCGCCACGGGTAGCTCGAGACCGGCAGGTTGTGCGCCGAGGCGACGATCACCGTCCGGTTGAAGTAGGCCGTGTCGGCGAGCTCGTGGAGCTCCTGCGCGAAGCGCTGCTTCGTCGTCGAGAGGCTGAGGCTGATCACGCGGTGCCCTGCCTCCACCGCGTGACGCAGGCCCGTCAGGATCAGGTCGCCGGCGCCCTTCGCCCCGGCGCCGAGCACGCGGACGCTGTGCAGCCGGCAGCCGGGCGCGAGCGAGCGCACGATCCCCGCGCAGGCCGTGCCGTGGCCGCAGACGTCGCCGACCTCGTCCTCGACGACGCGGATCTCGTCGTCCTCCCGCACCACCGCCATGGAGCTCGCGAGCCCGCCGACGAGGGGATGGGAGCCGTCGACGCCGCTGTCGACGATGCAGACGTCGACCTCGCCGCGCGAGCCGCCGAGCGCCCACTCGCGGCCGATCGCACGGAGCAGAGAGGCCGGCGTCTCGAACGGCGGCGGCTCGCCCGGCGCGAGGCTCCACGCGGGGACGGGGCGTGCGCTCATTCCGTCGCGAGCGCGACCTCGCGCGCCGCGGTCGCCGCCCGCTGCGCCTGCTCGGCCCGCGTCGTCAGGTCGTCGTCGGGGCGCGTCGCGAGGTTGACCCGCACGAGCCGGCTCGCGGCGGTCGCCGCCGCCTCCGCGAGCGCCGCGGCGGCCCACGCGTCGCCGCGCACGGCCTCGGCGCCCTCGCGGGCCGCGAGCCCGGCGAGCGTCGCCACGTCGGCCGCGGTCTCGGCGATCTCGAGCGGCACGCGTGCGGCGTGCCGCAGCGCCTCGCCGAGGGCCGCGTCACGGTCGGGAGTGCCGAGCTGCGCGAGCGCCCGCGCGTAGACGCGGTGGTCGTCGTCGGCGAGGAGGAGCGCGCGGTCGCCGAGCGCGGCGGCCTGGGCGGCGATCCCCGGCGCCTCGTCCCAGTCCGGCGAGACGCGCGCGACGAGCCGGACGAGACCGGCCGCCATCGTCGTCGCCAGCGCCGCCGCCGAGCCTCCCGCAGGCCCGGGCCCGGGCTCGGCGAGCAGCTCGTGGAGCCCGCCCAGCGTGACGCCGGCGAGCTCGACGCCGCGCGTCGCGGGGGTCATTTCTCGAGCCGGGTGCGCAGGTGGGCGACGACGGTCGGTGTGGGCTCGACGCCCTCCGCGCGGAGCAGCGCCTCGAGGTCCGCGATCGCCTGCGCGCGCAGCCGCTCGTCGCGCTCGATGCGCTCCCAGAGCGTCGCGAGCTCGAGCCGTGCCGCGGGCAGCTGCTTCGCAGCCTCGACCCACCCCGTCGGGGGCGCGGGCAGCGCGCGCAGCAGCTCGGCCAGACGTTCCTCGGGTGTCACCGTGTCGTCCACCTACCCACCCGACGCGGTAGCGGCGGGTTTTCTTCCCGGCTCGAGCGCGTCGCGCAGCCGGCCCAGGCAGCGCGCGATCCGGCTCGCGATCGTCCCCGAGGGGAGGTCGAGCTCGGCGCCGATCGTCCGGTAGCTCTCGTCGCGGCAGAAGAAGCGGTCGAGGATCTCGCCGCACTCGGGGGAGAGCCCGTCGAGCGCGGCGCGGACGCTCATCGCCTCGTCGAGGCGCGCGAGGCCCTCGTCGCCGTCCTCCGGCGGCTCCGCCACGGGCACCTCGCGACCGCTGCGGCGCAACGCGTCGACCGAGCACCTCCGGGCGAGCTGCGCGATCCACGGGCGCAGCGCCTCGCCGTCCCGGAGCGTGTCGAGGCGCTCGAAGACGCGCGCGAACACCTCCTGGAAGACGTCCTCGGCGTCGTCGGCGGGCAGCCGGTAGACCCGGGTGACGATCGCGTGCACGTAGCGCGCGTAGCGGTCGACGAGCGCGTCCCAGGCCGCGGCCTCGCCCGCGCGGCACCGCGCCACCAGCTCGGAGTCGGACGCGGCCACCAACCGCGGCTCCCCCTCCCTCGCCGTCAGCGCGACTCGGCGGCGCGGAGCCGCTCGGCGAGGAGCTCGAGCAGCTTCCAGGTGACTTCCGGCCGGGACTCCGCGAAGCTCCGGAAGCTCCACACGGGCAGCGCGTACGCGCGGAGCTGGGAGGTCGCGGTGACGGTTGCCGACCGGGCCGACTTGTCGACGAGCGCGATCTCGCCGAACGAGGCGCCGGCGCCGAGGGTGCCGACCTGCTTGCCGTTCACGGTCACCTCGGCCGTGCCGCTCTCGACGACGAAGAAGTTCAGGCCGCCCTCGCCCTCCGTCGCAATCGCCTGATCCGGCTGGAACTCGCGCTCGACGAAGTCGCTCGCGAGCTGCTTGACGGACGCGTCGTCGAGCTCCGCGAAGATCGGGATGCCGCGAATCAGCTCCGGGGAGGGGCGTGCCATGGCGCGACCTTACCGACCGATGGCGACCGTGTCACGCCGCATCGTCGGCGCCCGTGCGGCGCAGCTCCTCGATGCGCAGCTCGGCTCGATCGAGGCGCTC
>DASTKY010000169.1:0-9060 GCA_035715495.1 Gaiella sp.
CTGCTCGAGCAGGGCCGACTGGCGCCCGGCCGCGGTTCTGAATGCCCGCAGGTGGCGGGCGTCGAGCCCATGGCGCGCGAGCCGTCCGCAGGCCGCGGCGATCTCGACATCGCCCTCGCGGTAGAAGCGCTCCCCCGACTCGATCCGAGCGGTGAGGAGGTCGTACTCCTCGAGCCGGCGCGCGAACTCGGCGGTGATCCCGGCGCGCTCGCAGAGCTGCGCCAGGTCGAGCTCGCCGCCCGGCTCGCGCAGCGCCGGTGCGCGCTTGGGCGTCCGCCCCGCGCTGCCTGCGTCGATCGCGGCCTTGATCACGCGGAGCGGCAGGAACTCGTCGCGCTGGAGGCGCAAGATCGTCTCGAGCCGCTCGACGTCGCCCTCCGAGAAATGCCGGTAACCGCCTCGGGTGCGGCGCGGCCGGAGCAGCCCCTGATCCTCGAGATAGCGGATCTTCGAGATCGAGATGTCGGGGAACTCGCCGCGCAGCAGCTCGCACACCGCGCCGATCGTGTGGAGCCGCGGGGCCGTGCCCGTCGGTTGGGTCGTCGTGCTCATGGCAGCAGGAACGTCATTCGGTACTTGCCGACCTGTACCTCGTCGTCCGCGGCGAGATCGACGCTCTCGATCCGGTTGCGGTTGACGAATGTCCCGTTCAAGCTCCCGAGGTCACGGATCGTGAACGACTCGCTCTCGTGGATGATCTCGGCGTGCCTCCGCGAGACGGTCACGTCGTCGAGGAAGACGTGGCAGTCCGGCGAGCGGCCGATGAGCGTGCGCAGCCCGCCCACCTCGAAGCTCTCGCCGGCCATCCCTCCCCCGGCCCGCACGACGAGCGCCGGGCCGCGGACCTCGAGCGCGTGCGCGCCCTCCTCGCCGAGCTCGTCCGGACCGAGGCTGAGCGTCGTCTCGCCGTGCTCGTCCCGCCGGAGGTAGGAGCCGCACCGAGCGCAGTAGTTCGCGACCTCGGGATTCTGGAACCCGCACTCCGGGCAGTAGACGTGGCTCATCGAGGCGAGCCGCCGAGGATCGGCCCGAGATCCGCGGGGTCGACGTGCAGGCCCCGGCGGCGGCGCTCGCGCTCGGCGCGCAAGATGTCGATCCGCCCGTGCAGCATGCGCCGGCGCAGCGACAGGTCGTCCTCCTCGCGCTCGAGCCCGATCACGGTCGCGCGCAGCTCGTCGTCGGAGAGGGACGCGGGGTCGACGGCCGGATGCTCGGGCGGCGCGTCGGGGAGCTCGCCGGTGCCCTCGAAGATCGACCGCTCGAGGGACGGCGGCGAGGGCACGCCCACGTCGAGCGTGCCGGCCTCCGCCTGCGACCGGAGGCGGACGACCCGCTCCTCGCGGAGGCGGTCGATCTCGCCGTGGAGCTCGCGACGGCGGCGGGAGATGCCCTCCTCCTCCGTCTCGGTGTCGCGGAGCAGGCGCTCGAGGTCGTCGTCGCTGAGGGTGGTGAGGTCGGGCAGTGGGTCGGTCGTCACGTTGGGCACCGTCTCCGGTCGAGGGACAGTCGATTGAAGCAGCCGGAAGGCCGAGGGGTCAACCTCAGCTTGAGGCTTGCTCCAGAGTTCGCTCCTCCGTGATGTCTCCCTGCACGATGCCCTCCACCAGACCGACGATCTCGGCGGCGAGCTCGTCGGTCTGCTCGTCGGCGGCGCCCTCGGCGTAGACGTGCACGAGCGGCTCGTCCGGGTCCGGGAGGACCTGCACCCAGCCGCGGTCGTCGTACGCCTTGACGCCGTCCATGAGGTCGAGGCGCCGGGAGGCCAGGTGCTCGTTGAGGAGCCGCATGACGAGCCCCTTGCGGCCCCACGGGCACGGGAGCGCGCGGTGGACGAGGCGCGGGCGCGGCACCTCGGCGACGAGCTCCGAGAGCGGCCGCTCCTGCCGCGCGAGCAGCTCGAGCAGCTTGCAGAGCGCCGTGACGGCGTCGTAGCCGGGGACGACGTCCGGGAAGACGAAGCCGCCCGTCGGCGCGGCGGCGAGCACCACGCCGTCCTCGACGGCCGCGCGAGTCAGCTCGCCGACCGAGTGCTGCGTCCGGACGACCGAGAGCCCGGAGCCCTCGACGAGCTCGTCGACGAGGCTCGTCGTCGTCACCGGCACCGCGATCCGGCCCGAGCGGCCGGCGAGGACGAGCAGCTGGACGACGAGGAGCAGGGCGACGTCGGTGGGCACGGAGGCGCCCTGCTCGTCGACGAGCGCGATGCGCTCCGCCGCCCGGTCGAGGACGGCCCCGAGGTCCGCGCGGACGCCCGTCACGATCCGGCTCGCGTCGATCGGTTCCAGCTCTGAGGCGACGTCGTCGGCGTACGTCCCCCGGGCGCCGATCGCCTCGACGCCGAGCGGTCCGAGAACCAGCGGCAGCGTGAACGCGGCGGGCGAGTGCCCGTAGTCGATCGCCACGCGGAAGCGCCGGTCGCGGATCGCCGTGACGTCGAGCACGTCGAGGATGTCCTGCGCGTAGCTCTCGCGGACGCGGGCGGGGTACTGCGTCTCCCCCACCTCGGCGAACGTCGCCCGGCGGAGCTCCTGCCGCCCGAAGTGCTTCTCGACCTCCTTCTGGAGGCCCGAGGTCATCTGGTTGCCGGGCCATTCGAAGACCCGTACCTGGATCACGTCGGGGTCGGTGCTCGAGCGGCCGACGTGCACGCCTGCCTGCATCGCCTGCGTCTTGAGCACGTGCCGCGTCACCGCGGCGGGCGAGATCCGCAGGTCGGCGACGTGGACGCCGGTCGAGGTGAGGCCCGCGATCAGCGCCCGCTGGATCATCCGGCACGCGTCGGCGGAGTCGCGGCTCGCGACGACGCGGTCACCGCGGCGGAGCGACGTCCCGAGCGCGGCGGCGAGCCGGACGACGGTCTCCGGTGTCAGGTCGACGTTGACGAGGCCGGTCACGCCGTCGCGGCCGAACGGCGAGCTCGCTGCCCGGGTCTCCCAGACGATGTTCTCGTGGATCTGCGCGCCGGTCTCGATCTCCTTGAACGGGTAGACGCGGACGCCCGGGTAGATGCTCGCCTCGGCCCCGATCGTGACCTGGTCGCCGACGGCGACGCCCTCGTGGACGCGCACGTGGTCGCGGAGGTCGCAGCCGCGGCCGAGGATCGCGCCCTCGACGACCGCGCTGCGACCCAGGTACGTGCCGACGTCGATCACGCTGCGGCTCACGCGCGCGCCCTCCCGCACGATCACGCCCTGGGAGAGGACGGAGTACGGCCCGATCGAGGCGCCGTCCGCGATCCGGCAGTTGGGGCCGATGAAGGCAGGCCCCTCGACCGGCTCGACCTCGTTGATGTCGACCTCCTCGCTGACCCAGACGTTGCCGCGGAGCCGGAGCCCCGGTACGTCGAGCTGGACCCGGCCGTCGAGCGCGTCGAAGTTCGCCTGCCGGAACTGGTCGAGGTTGCCGATGTCCTGCCAGTAGCCGTCGAGCACGTGCCCGTAGATCGGCCGCCCCATCTCGAGCAGGAGCGGGAAGAGCTCCTTCGAGAAGTCGTACGGCCGGTCGTCGGGGACGTGGCGGAGCACCTCGGGCTCGAGGACGTAGATCCCCGTGTTGATCGTGTCGGAGAACACCTGACCCCACGAGGGCTTCTCGAGGAACCGCTCGACGCGCCCGTCCTCGTCGGTGACGACGATCCCGAACTCGAGCGGGTTGTCGACCGACTTGAGCCCGATCGTGACGGCCGCTCCCTTGGCGCGATGCGCCTCGACGAGCGAGCCGAGGTCGACGTCGCAGAGCGCGTCGCCCGAGATCACGAGGAAGGTCTCGTCGAGGACGCCCTGCGCGAGCCTGACCGAGCCGGCCGTTCCCAGCGGCTGCTCCTCGACGGAGTAGTCGATGTCGACCCCGAGCGCCTCGCCGTCGCCGAAGTACGTACGGATCGCCTGCGGCATGAAGGCGAGCGTCACCACGACCTCGCCCATCCCGTGACGGCCGAGAAGGTCGACGATGTGCTCCATGCACGGCTTGCCGACGATCGGGACCATCGGCTTCGGCTGGTTCGAGGTCAGCGGCCGGAGCCGCGTCCCCTCCCCGCCTGCCATGACGACGGCCTTCACCGCCGCACCTCCCGGCGCGCCTTGAGCAGGTACTGGCCGGCCGCGACCACCGCGAGCACGAGGCTAATCCAGAAGAGGGCGAGCGGCCACCACGTGTCGCGCTCCGTGACGAGGACGAGCGCGAGGGACGCGTAGAGCCCCCACGTCGCGATCTTCCCGAGGCGCGAGACCTCGAACTCGTAGCCCCGAGGCACGACGAAGCGGTAGCCCGCGACGAGGAGGAGGTCGCGCGCGAGGATGACGAGCGCGATCCACGGGAGCCGGTCGAGCGCCACGAGCATCACCACGGCCACGTCGATCATCAGCCTGTCCGCGAGCGGGTCGGCGACCTTGCCGAACTCCGACTCGACGCGCCAGCGGCGCGCGAGCCATCCGTCGATCTGGTCGGTGATCGCAGCGGCCCCGAACACGATCCCCGCGAGCCAGCTCGGGCCGCTCCGCTCGGCGAGCAGCACCGCTACGAAGACCGGGATCGCGACGAACCGCAGGATCGTCAGCGCGTTCGGCAGCTGGCGAAGCGGCGCGGACACCGTCGAGCTCACGGCTCTAGGTTAGTGTCGTGCGCCGTGGCACGAGCAGCCCGGCTCCCGGGGTTCGTCAACGCCCACAGCCACGCCTTCCAGCGAGCGCTCCGGGGGACCGCGGCGGGCGGCGACTTCTGGGCGTGGCGCGACACCATGCTCGCGCTCGCCGAGCGGCAGACGCCGTCCACGGTGCGCGACGGCTACGCGCGGACCTACCGCGAGATGCGCGCGGCGGGCTACACCGCGGTCGGGGAGTTCCACTACCTCGGCGCCGAGACGGCGCTCGCCGCGGCCGAGGCGGCCGAGGAGGCAGGCCTCGGATTCGTCTGCCTCTTCGCGGCCTACGCGCGTGGCGGGCTCGAGCGCATGCGGCAGTCGTCCGTCGCCGCCTACCTCGAGCAGCTCGAGGGCCTTCGCGCGCGCGGCCTCGCCGTCGGGGTCGCCCCCCACTCCGTCCGGGCCTGCCCGCGCGACTGGCTCGAGGAGCTCGGCCGCTATGCCGACCGCGAGGAGCTGCCGCTCCACGTCCACGCCGACGAGCAGCCGCGCGAGATCGAGGAGTGCCTCGCCGAGCACGGCCTGCGCCCGATCGAGCTGCTCGCCGCGAGCGGCTGCCTCGGCGAGCGGACCGTCGTCGTGCACGCGACGCACGCGACCGGCGGCGAGCTCGACCTGCTCCGCGACGCGGGCTCGTCGATCTGCGCCTGCCCGACGACGGAGGCGGATCTCGGCGACGGCTTCCTTCCCGTGATCCGCGTCCGCCACCGCGCGATCCCGCTCTGCATCGGCTCGGACTCGAACGTGCGCATCGACCCCTTCGAGGAGCTACGCGAGCTCGAGTGGATCGGGCGCCGCCAGAGCGGCACGCGCGGCGTCTTCGCCACCGACGAGCTGTGGGCGATCGGCGGGGAGAACGGCGCCGGGGCGCTCGGGCTCGACCGGTGGGCGGAGATCGACGTCGACCTCGACCACCCCTCGCTCCACGGCGTCGACGACGACCGGGTTCGGGCGGCGCTCGTCGCGGGCTGCGGCGCGGACGTCGTCGTGGGCGTCTGACGCGCCCCCGCCGCTACGCTGGCCACGGATGGACGTCACGGAGCTCACCTTCGACGAGGCGGTTCTCGAGCGGTCGCGGGAGGTGCCGGTCGTCGTCGACTTCTGGGCCGAGTGGTGCGGGCCGTGTCACGCGCTCGCACCGGTGCTCGAGGGCGAGATCGCGTCGCGCGACGGCGCGGTCGAGCTCGCCAAGGTCGACGTCGACGCGAATCCCGGGCTCGCAGGCCAGTTCGGCGTCAGCGGGATCCCGGCGGTGAAGGCGTTCCGCGACGGGAAGGTCGTGAGGGAGTTCGTCGGCGCCCAGTCGCCGACGTCGGTCTCGGCGTTCCTCGATGCCGTCCTCGCACCACCCCGCGCGGACGGGCTCGTCGAGGAGCTGCGCGCGAGCGGCGAGCTCCCCGAGGTCGTCCGGGCGCTCGACGAGGGCGACTCCGAGCGCGCGCTCGCCCTGCTCGTCGAGGCGGTGCCGTCGGCCGAGGCAGCCGAGCGCGAGCGTCTGCGGGAGGTGGCCGTCGCGCTCTTCGAGCGGATCGGCCAGGACGAGCCGGTCGTCGCGACGTACCGCCGGCGGCTCGCCGCCGCGCTCTACTGAGACGCCCAGACGCGGGCGAGGAGCCGGTCGATCCAGTAGGCGGTGCGGTCGAGGTAGGCGGTCCTCGCCTTGCGCCCCTTGAGGCCCCAGGCGCCCTCGTAGCTCTCGTACGGGCCGGACATGACGCGTGAGGGCTCGATCTGGGTCCCCTCGTGCCACTCGTTGTAGCTCGTGATCGTCACGACGTCCGGCCGCGCGCGGATCGCCGAGCTCCACATGTGGTCGTAGAACCGCCCGTCGCGCCGCTCGCGCACGCGCGTCTCCGGCGTCGCCCGGGTCGCGTCGAAGCCGGGACCGACCGACGGAGCGCAGGCGAGGCCGAGCTGTCGCGCGCTCGCGCACATCCGGCCGAACGCGCCGCCGTCGTTGACGAGGACGTCGTACGTGTAGAGCCCGTCGAAGCCGCCCTTGAGCGCCTTGCCCGGCATCGACGTGTGCGCGAAGACGCGCATCCCGTCGAGCCGGCCGAGCGCGGCGCGCCACTCGTCGTCCGGCTCTCGGGTCGAGTCGTAGACGTAGACGTCGCGGATTCCCAGGCCGCGGAGGCCCTCGAGCGCGTCGACCACGGCGGCCGGCGACCTGTCGGCCCACGGCTCGACGTGCAGCGACACCTCGAGCCCGGCTGCCGCAGCCGCAGCGGCGACGGGTCGGAGCCGCGCGTCCTCGACGGAGCCGGGGCCCCACCACGAGACGACGACGCTGTCGATCCCCGCACGCCTGATCTCGCGCATCTGGGAGCGGACGACGGCAGGGTCGGCCGACGAGTAGGCGCCACGCGCCGGGTAGAACGTCGAGCCGATCGCGCCGGGCGGGACGTACGCGCCCTGCCCCCAGTGCTGCCAGGCACCGTCGCGCGCCGGCGTCCCGTACCAGGCGTAGTAGAAGATCGAGACGCGCGGCGGCACGATCTCGACGGGCACCTGCCGCGCGGGGCTCGTCTCGGCAGCGAGCAGCGCGAGGCACACCCCCGAGATGACCGCCGCACGCCGCATCGACGCGCGGATCCTACTCGGGCCGGTGGCCGGACGGAAGCCCCCGCGATCCGGGCATCATGCCGCCATGCCCGGCCACGTCGACAAGCGCCGCGTCGGCTTCGAACGCCGATGAGCCGGGCTCTCTGGCTCGCGGGCGGAGCGCTTGCCGGCGCCACCGCCTACACGGCCTACAACGCGACCTCGCCGACCGCCCAGGGGTTCGGCCGGACGTTCGCCGGGACGCCCGGTGACGGGAGCCGCGTGGCGCTCACCTTCGACGACGGGCCGCACCCGGTGTGGACGCCGCGGCTCCTCGAGGTGCTCGACCGGCACGGGGTCGTGGCGACGTTCTTCGTGATCGGCGCGAACGCCCGTCGCCGGCCCGACGTCCTGCGCGAGATCGCCTCCCGGGGCCACGCGATCGGCAACCACAGCTACACCCATCTGCGGATGCCACTCCACGGCGCCCGTACGATCCGCAGCGAGCTCAGCCGTACGACGGAGGCGATCGAGGCCGCGGGCGTCGAGCCGGCCTCCGTCGGGGGCGAGCGTCTGATGCGCCCGCCCTTCGGGCAGCGGCGGCCGGGCACGCTGCGCGTCCTCCGCGCGGAGGGCTACCTCCCCGTGCTCTGGTCGCTCACGCTCGGCGACTGGAAGCCCGGCGTCACGGCCGACGCGATCGTCGAGGCGGGGGCGCAGCGTCTCCGGGGCGGAGACGTCGTCCTGCTGCACGACGGCGGCCCGCCGGGAGCCGACGTCGACCGCAGCGCGTCCGTCGCCGCGGCGGATCGCATTCTCGCGGCCGGGACGGAGCGCGGCCTCCGGTTCGTGACGGTGCCCGCGCTGGTCGAGGCCGCCGGGCAGCCCGTCTGAGCGCTACGGCCGGAGGCCGGTGCAGCCGCGGAGCGCCTTCCAGCTCGCGAGCGCGCTCGCCCTGGCGCTCCCCGTGAGCGGGTACGGGATGCCGCCCGAGATCCGGGCGGGCACCCAGCGGTAGCCGTCGATCCGCCGCCCCGTCACGGTCACCTCGAGGACGCCCGTCTCGACGGTCGCCTCACGGGAGGCGTAGAAGACGAAGTTCCCGAGGCCGTACGCGACGAGCGCCTTCCCCAGGCGGCCGCCTCCGAGGAGGACGTGCGCGTGGGAGCCGACGACGACGTCCGCGCCGGCAGCCGTCAGCTTGCGCGCCAGCGACCGCTGCACCCCGGTCGGGCAGCTCGCGAGCTCGAGCCCCCAGTGGAGGAAGACGACGACCGTGTCGCTCGTCTCGCGCGCCTCGCGCACGGCGCGCAGGAGGCGCGCCTCGTCCTTCGCGGACGCGAGGCCGAGCTTCGACGGGCCTGCCGTCCAGGCGCCGATCAGATGGTCGTCGAGCACCTGTGTCGCGCCGATCACGGCGATCCGCTGCCCGTCGACCGTGGTGCGGTACGGCGCGTACGCCTGGTCGTCCGTCCATCCCGCCCCGATCACCGGCACACCGGCCCTGCGCGCGGCGGCGAGCGTGTCCCGCAGGCCGACCGGGCCGTAGTCCATGCCGTGGTTGTTCGCGACGTTGGCGACGTCGACCCCGCCCGCCGCGAGCGCGGCGAAGGCGCTCGTGGGGGCGCGGAACGTGAACTCCTTCCCGGCCGGGCTCCCGCGGTCGGTGACCGCCGTCTCGAGGTTGACGACCGAGACGTCGGCCCGCGACAGCACGGGCGCGATCGGCGCGAGGACCGAGGCCGGAGACGCGGCGAGGCGCTCCCGGATCGGGCTCTCGAAGTGGATGTCGCCGCCGAACGCGAGCGTCACGGCCTTGCCGCTGCCGAGGCGGCTGCGCGCCGGCACGGCAGGGCTCGCCTGCGCGGGCGTGCGCG
>DASTKY010000170.1:0-6240 GCA_035715495.1 Gaiella sp.
CCCAGTAGACGAGCCCGTAGACGCCGAGCGCCAGCGAGGCCAGCGAGCAGACGGTCCCGAGCACGATCCCGGCGGTCTGGATCGGCTGCGGCCAGAACCCCGCGAGCACGTGGAGCGCGAGGCGCGTCAGGCGGAGCGGCGAGTAGCGGGAGGCGCCGTCGCGCGGCGCGTGCCCGACGTCGACCTCGACGACCGACGCGCCGCCCGAGAGCACGAGCGCCTTCGTGAACTTCTGGCGGCCGATCGCGCCGAGCATCGGCTCGACCGCCTCTCGGCGGTAGGCGTTGAACGCGCAGCCGAAGTCCGAGATGTCGACGCCGGTGAAGCGGCGGAGCATCCCGTTGATGAGCCGCGACGGGAGCGTGCGGCCCCACGAGTCGTGCCGCGCGGCCCGCCGGCCGCTCGCCACGTCGTAGCCCGCCTCGACCGCCTCGACGAGGCGCGGGACGTCCTCGGGCGGGTTCTGCAGGTCGCCGTCCATCGTCACGACGATCGCCCCGCGGGCGCGGCTCAGCCCCGCGTGCATCGCGGGGTGCTGGCCGGAGTTCCGCTTGAGGCGCACCGCCCGCACGCGCGGGTCGGCCTCGTGCAGCCGCTGCAGCGTCGCGAAGGTCCCGTCGGTCGAGCCGTCGTCGACGTAGAGGAGCTCGTACGTCCGGCCGAACGCCTCGAGCGCCGTCGTGAGCCGGGCCTGGAGCTCGTCGAGGGTCGCCTGCTCCTCGAAGAGCGTCACGACGACGGAGAGCTCGGGCCGCGCGTCGTCCTCGAGCACCGGCCCGGGCGCGCTCGACGTCTCGGGGGAGGCCATCGCCCGACGGAGCGTACCCCGGTAGCGTCGGGCCGTGGCCTGGCAGCCCGGCGACGTGATCGTCCACCGCGAGGTCTGGCGCGGGGTGCCGTGGCTCGCCTCGCCCGTGATCGTCGTCGAGGACCGGCCGGAGCTCCTCGCGACGTACATGCCGGAGGAGATGCCGCTCGCCTTCCCGCCGAGCGCCGACGGGCGCCCGCACCCGTGGGCCGGGAAGGAGCGCTGGACGGGGCACGGCGTGCTCGTCCTGCGCCGGCCGGGGGAGGCGTACTCCGTCTGGCACTTCTGGGACGGCCCGGACCGGCGCTTCGCCGGCTGGTACCTCAACCTCGAGGAGCCGTTTCGACGGACGGCGGTCGGCTACGACACGCAGGACCTCGAGCTCGACGTCTGGATCCCGGCCGGGGAGCCGTGGCGCTTCAAGGACGAGGAGCACCTCGCGCAGCGCGTCCGCGAGGGCCGGTACACGGAGGCCCAGGTCGCGGCCGTCCGCCGCGTCGGCGCCGAGGTCGGCGCGATGCTCGACCGCGGGGAGCGCTGGTGGGACGAGCGCTGGGCGTCGTTCGTGCCGGAGCAAGGCTGGCGGGCGCCCGCGTTCCCGGACGGCTGGGAGGCGGCGCCCCCGACCGAGGCGCCGCCTCCCTCCGAGCTCCGGGCGCTGCCTGCCTAGGCCGGGTCGGCGAGCGGCTCCGCGGTCTCGAGCCGCACCGGCTCGCCCCGACGCTGGCGCGGCATCGCGAACGCCGCCACCGCGCCGACGCCGACGACGGCGGCACCGACGAGCGCCGCCGCGTTCATCCCGTCGCTGAACGCCTCGGCGCTCCCGTAGCCGCCGACGTGGGAGAAGATCGCGGCGAGCACCGCGACGCCGAAGACGCCGCCGAGCTCGCGGATCGTGTTGTTGGCCCCCGACGCCTGGCCCTCCTCCTGCGGCCGGACGGCCGAGAGGACGACGTTCGCGACGGGCGCGAAGAAGAGCGCCATCCCGACGCCGGCGACGACGAACGGGCCGATCAGCGCCGCGTACGGGACGTCGGGGGTCGAGACGAGGCCGATCCACCCGAGGGCGACGGCCTGCAGGGTCAGGCCCGTGCCGATGATGAGCCGCGGGCTGATGCGGTCGGAGAGCGCCCCCGCGACCGGCGCGATGAACATCGGCGCGAGCGTCCACGGGAGGATGCGCAGGCCCGCCCCGAGCGGCGAGTAGCCCTGCACGGTCTGGAAGAACTGGGCGAGCAGGAAGATCGAGCCGAACATCCCGAAGAACATCAGGAGCGAGGCGACGTTCGCGAGCGCGAACGCCCGCGAGCGGAAGAACCGCATCGGCAGCATCGGCGCCGGCGTCCGCAGCTCCCAGAGGACGAAGGCCGCGACGAGGAGCGCGCCGGCGGTGAGCGACCCGACGATCTCGGGGCTCGCCCAGCCCTGGACGTTGCCGCGCACGAGGCCCCAGACGATCCCGAAGAGGCCCGTGCTCGCGAGACCTACGCCGACGAGGTCCAGACGCCCGCCGGGCCCGTGGCTCTCCTCGAGCCGCCGGAGGGCGAGCGGGACGAGCACGAGGCCGATCGGGACGTTGAGCCAGAAGATCCACTGCCACGAGACGCCCTCGACGACCGCCCCGCCGACGAGCGGGCCGAACGCGATCGCGAGGCCGCCGATGCCACCCCACGCGCCGAGCGCGAGCCCGCGCCGCTCGGCCGGGACGGCGGCGCTCAGCAGCGTGAGGGTCAACGGCATCACGAGCGCCCCGCCGAGACCCTGCACCGCGCGGGCGACGTTGAGGGCGTCGACGCTCGGCGCGAGCGCGGCGCCGATCGAGCCGAGCGTGAAGACGGCCAGGCCCGCGGCGAAGACCCGCCTCCGGCCGAGGCGGTCGCCGAGCGCGGCGCCCGTGAGGAGGAAGACGGCGAAGGTGAGCGTGTACGCGTTCACCGTCCACTCGAGGTCCTCGAGCGAGGCGCCGAGGTCGGTGCGGATCACGGGCAGCGCCGTCGTGACCACGAGGTTGTCGAGCGAGACCATGAAGAGCGCGACCGAGGTGATCGCAAAGGTCCAGAGGGTCCGGGTGCGGGCGGTCATCGAGGTTCTCCTTCCTTTTGTGAGTAGTCACTCACATATGCAGGCAAATGAGAGAGGGTCACTCGGCCCCCAGGACGAGCGACGCGGCGACATGCTGCGGTCCTGCCGCGCCCTCGACGAGCCGTCGCGCCCACGGCTCCCGCGCGTCCGAGAGCTCCATCGCGGCGACGACGTTGAGCAGCATCCCCTTCGCGAACCACTGGGCCACCGCCTCCTGCGGCAGCCCCGAGACGGTCTCCACGAAGAGGTGGAGCTTGCCGTAGCCGGTCCGCATCGCCTCGCGCACGTCGGGGTCGTCGCAGGCCGCGTACGCCTGCATCTGGGTCAGCAGCCGTGTCCGGTCGCGGGTGACGAGCTCGACATAGGCGTCGCCCATCGCCTGGAGCGCCTCCTCCCCGCGCAGGTCGCCGGCCGCCGTCCGGAAGAGCTCGAGCGTGTCGGCCATGCACCGCTCGACCGTTGCGACGAAGAGCTTCTTCTTCGTCCCGAAGAGCCGGAAGAGGTACGGCTGGGAGATCCCGGCGCCGGCGGCGATGTCCTCGGTCGAGGTGCCGTGCAGCCCGCGCTGGGCGAACGCCACCTGCGCCGCGGCGAGCACGGCCTCGCGGCGCTCGGCGGCGGTCTGACGTGTCGTCGCGACCATTTGTGAGTGATAACTCACAACTTTGATCCTGTCAAGCCGTCCCCCGGCCGATCTGCTTGTGTTCGCCCGATGGAGGTCGTGACGCCACGAACCCTGGACGAGGCCCTCCGGCTGAAGGCGGAGCGGCCCGACGCCCGGTGCATCCTCGGCGGCACGGACGTGCTGGTCGAGCTGACCTTCGGCGAGTCGCGCCCCGAGGCGATCGTCAACCTCGCCGAGCTCGTCGAGCTGCGCGGCTGGTCGTGGGAGGACGGGCGCTTCCGGCTCGGCGCCGCGCTGACGTACACCGAGGCGATGGCGGCGCCGCTCGCGCACGAGCTCCCCGCGCTCGCCGAGGCCTCGCGCACCGTCGGCTCGCCGCAGATCCGGAACCGCGGCACGCTCGGGGGCAACGTCGGCACCGCCTCCCCGGCCGGCGACGCGCTGCCGCCGCTCCTCGCCGAGCGGGCGGAGGTCGAGCTCGCGAGCGTCCGCGGCGTCCGCACGCTGCCGCTCGAGGAGTTCCTGCTCGGCGTCAAGCGGACCGCCCTCGCGCCGGACGAGCTGGTGACGGCCGTGCACCTGACCCCGTGCGGCGGGCCGCAGACCTTCATGAAGGTCGGCGTCCGCAACGCGATGGTGATCGCGATCTGCTCGCTCTGCGTCGTGGTCGACCGGGAGGCGGGCGAGGTGCGCGCCGCGTTCGGCTCCGCCGCGGAGACGGCGCGGCGGGTCACCGTCCCGCTCGATGAGGCGCCGTCCCTCCCCGACGCGGTCGTCGCGGCGGCCGCGCCGATCGACGACGTGCGCGCCACCGCGGCGTACCGCCGGCACGCGCTGCGCGTCCTCGCCGGCCGCGCGCTCGAACGGACCCTCGTCGCATGAAGGTGGCGCTGACCGTCAACGGCGAGCGCCGGGAGGCCGACGCGCGCGGCGGCGAGAGCCTGCTCACGTTCCTGCGCGACACGCTGGAGCTGCCCGGCTCGAAGAACGCGTGCGAGCAGGGCGAGTGCGGCTCGTGCTCGGTCGTGCTCGACGGCGAGCTCGTCTGCGCGTGCCTCGTCCTCGCGGCGCAGGCCGACGGCCACGAGGTCGTGACCGTGGAGGGCCTCGCGCGCGCCGGCGGCCTGCACCCCGTACAGCAGGCGTTCGTGGACGCGGGCGCCGTGCAGTGCGGGTTCTGCACACCGGGGCTCGTCGTCGCCGTCGCCGACCTGCTCGAGCGCGAGCCGAGCCCGACCGACGACGCGATCCGCGAAGCGCTCGCCGGCAACGTCTGCCGGTGCACCGGCTACGTGAAGATCTTCGACGCGGTCCGGCTCGCGGCGGAGCGGCGATGAGCGTCACGACGGAGCGCACCACGCTCACGGTCGGCCGGATCGGCGACCGCGTGCTCCGCGACGACGCCGTCCCGAAGGTGACCGGCGCGTTCGCGTACGCGAGCGATCTCTCGGCGCCCGGGATGCTCTGGGGGGACACCCTGCGGAGCCCGCACCCGCACGCGCGGATCGTCTCGCTCGACGTCTCGGCGGCGCTCCGCCTCCCGGGCGTCCACGCCGTCCTCACGTACGCCGACGTCCCCGGCCGGAACCGCTACGGCCTCGAGTTCGCCGACCAGCCGGTGCTCGCCGAGGACCGCGTGCGGTACGTCGGCGAGCCCGTCGCGATCGTGGCGGCCGAGGATCCGGATCAGGCGGCGCGGGCGCTCGACGCGATCGCCGTCGAGTACGAGCTGCTCGAGCCGGTCGTGGACCCCGAGCGCGCGCTCGTGCAGGAGCCGCTCCACCCCGACCGGCCGACGATGGGCCACGGGTACCGCGACGACCCCCGGCCGAACGTCGTGCGCCACATGGTGATCCGCCACGGCGACCCCGACGCGCCGGGCGACGTCGTCGTCACGGGCACGTACGAGCTCGGCATCCAGGACCAGGCGTTCCTCGGCCCCGAGTCGGGCCTCGCGATCCCGGACGGCGAGGGCGGCGTCGACATCCACGTGGCCACCCAGTGGCTCCACGTCGACCGCGACCAGGTCGCCCCGTGCCTCGGGCTCCCGCCCGAGCAGGTGCGCATCCACCTCGCCGGGGTCGGCGGCGCGTTCGGCGGCCGCGAGGACCTCTCGATGCAGATCCACGGCGGGATGCTGGCCCTCCACACGAACCGCCCGGTGAAGATGGTCTACGACCGCGCCGAGTCGTTCACGGGCCACGTCCACCGCCACCCCGCACGGATCCGGTGCGAGCACCGCGCGACCCGCGAGGGGCAGCTGACGTGCGTGCGGATGCAGATCCTGCTCGACGGCGGTGCGTACGCCTCGAGCTCGACGGCCGTCGCGTCGAACGCCGCCTCGTTCGCGATCGGCCCGTACCGCGTCGACAACGCGCTGATCGAGTCGACCGCCGTCTACACGAACAACCCGCCCTGCGGGGCGATGCGCGGCTTCGGGGCCGTCCAGACGTGCTTCGCGGCGGAGGCGCAGATGGACCGCCTCGCCGCCGAGCTCGAGATCGACCCGGTCGAGCTGCGCCTGCTCAACGCGCTCGAGCCAGGCGACCGCCTCCCCACCGGCCAGCTCGTCACCGGCTCGCTGCCGACGCGCGAGGTGATCCGACGCGCCGCCGCGCTCGTGCCCCCGACCGCCGAGGAGCTGCCGCGCGACCCGCTGCGGCTGCCGGGCGGCGCGGGCAACACGACGCGCGGCGAGGGCGTCCGCCGCGGCGTCGGCTTCGCG
>DASTKY010000171.1:0-6767 GCA_035715495.1 Gaiella sp.
GCGACGGCGGCGTGCCGGCCCGCCCCGAGGTCACGGTCGAGGCGCTCCTCCAGGACCGTGAGGCGCCGCTCGTCCAGCCGGGCCGCGTCGGACCGGGCGAACGGCTCGTCCGCGAGGTCGGCGAGGGCCGGGCCGCGCCAGAGGGCGAGCGCCTCGTCGAGCGCGCCGTCGCGCGCAAGCTGCTCGAAGCGCTCGCTGTCGAGCTCGCCCGGCGCGACGCCGAGCGCGTAGCCGGGTGGCCGCGTCGCGATGCGGTCGGCGCCGAGGGCCTTGCGGAGCGCGTGGACGTGCACCTGGAGGGCGGCGGCGCCGCTCGCCGGCGGGTCGTCTCCCCAGAGCGCGTCGATCAGGCGGTCGGTCGAGACGACGCGGTTCGGCTCCAGGAGGAGCGCCGTGAGGAGGGCGCGGGGCTTCCCGCCCCCGAGTGCGAGCGGCGACCCTTCGTCGTCGACGACCTCGAGCGGCCCGAGCACCCTGAACTCCACGACCCGTCCTTCCTCCGGCGCGGTCGGCCGGATCCTACGGCCGCCTACGTGGCGAGCGCGTCCCGCAGGAACCGGAGCAGGTTGCCGTGCGTGACGGCGTCGACGTCGGCGGGCGACCAGCCGCGCCGCTCGAGCCCTGCGAGCAGGTTCGGGTAGTCGTCCGAGCCGACGAGCCCCTCCAGGCCCATTCCCGGCGTCAGCCCGGCCGGCATGAGCCCGTCCTTCGGCTCCGGCGGGGGCGGCATCGCCTCCCAGAGCCGCCGGGTGAAGTCGCCGCCGAGGCAGAGGCGCTCGATGCCGATCACCGCCGCCGCGTGCTCGAGGTGGTCGATCACGCGGTCGATCGTCCGCTCGTGCGGGTCGATCGCGAGCGGGTGGAGCATGAGCCCGAAGAGGCCGCCCGCGTCGCGGAGCGCCCGGAGCTGGTCGTCGTCGAGGTTCCGCGGCGTGTCGTTGACCGCGCGGCAGCCGCCGTGCGAGCAGAGGATCGGCGCGCCGGCCGCCCGCTCGAGCAGCTCGGCGTAGACGCCGCGCGACGCGTGGGCGAGGTCGAGCACGACGCCGAGCTCGACCAGCCGGTCGACCAGCTCGCGCCCGAGGCGGGAGAGGCCGCCGCCGTCCTCGGCCGCGCCGTCGGCGAACGCGTTCCGGCGGTTCCACGTGAGGCCGGCCATCCGGACGCCGAGCGCGTGGAAGACCTCCGCGGGCCACGTCTCGACGCCGAAGCACTCGACGCCCTCGAGCGCGAGCATCAGCCCGACGCGCTCTCCCGCCTCGACCTGCGCGAGGTCGGCCGCTTCCCGCACCTGGACGACCCGGTCGGCGTTCTCGGCGACCGCGCGGTGGAACGACGCGACCATCGAGAGCGCCTCGCGCAGCGAGCCCTCCGGCTGGACGGTGACGTCGACGTAGATCGGGCAGACCTGGAGCCCGACGCCGCCCTGCTCGAGCAGCGGGAGCCACGTCCGCGCGAAGACGTCGGTCTCGCCGAGCCGACGCTCGCGGTACGCGAGCTCCATCAGCAGGTCGACGTGGGCGTCCGCGATCACGCGGCGACGATATCCCGGTGCGGATGTTGCGTGATCGTGAAGGCGAAAATCCGCCCCGCGCCGGCCGTCGTAGTCTCCAGGGAACGGCCAACGACCGAGGAGACCCATGAGACGAGCCCTGATCGTCGTTCCCGCCACGCTGGTGGCGCTCGCGACCGCAGTCCCCGCGATCGCCGCGACGCCCACCTACAACGGCACGGTCGGCCCCGGCTTCACCATCACGATGGCGAAGAAGCCGACGAAGGCCGGCAAGGCCAAGCTCGTGATCGCCGACAAGTCGTCGATCCACAACTTCCACCTCACGGGCCCCGGCGTGAACGTCAAGACGAGCGTCTCCGCGACCGGCTCGAAGACGTTCACCGTCACGCTGAAGAAGGGCAGCTACCGCTTCGTGTGCGATCCGCACGCGAGCTCGATGAAGGGCTCCTTCAAGGTCTCGTAGCCCGACGGGTGCGGGGAGCCGGCCGCGCGCGCCGCGCTCTCCGGGGGAGGGGTCGCGCCGGAGGCCCGGTCACGCCGGGTCTCTGCGCGCGTCGTCGATCCGAGGCTAGACGACGGGCAGGGACTCGATCCCGTCGGCGCCGATCCGCCACGCCGCGAGCTCGTCGAGCCGGACGGAGTAGATGACGTACGGGAGGTCGCGCCAGAGCCCGATCCGCTCGACGTCGGTCCGCGAGGGACGCGGCGGCGACGAGACGTGGGAGTGCACGACGGCCTGCTCGACGTCCCGGTCGCCGATGTCGGCCCACTGCACGGGGTCGAGCTCCAGCTCGAAGAAGTAGGGCGACGGCGAGGCGTTCCGGCCCTCCACGTACTCCACGGCGACGTCGCCGTCGAGGAGGAGCAGCCCGCAGGCCTCGTTCGGCAGCTCGGCGCGTGCATGCGAGGCGATCGCCTCGCGCACCGCCGCGGGGATCACCACCAGACGGTCGTCTCCATCGACTCCGCCACGTCCTCGGACGGAGCCTCCCAGAAGTCGGCGCTGAGGTACTTCCATCCGCCGTCGGCGAGGATCGCGACGACGACGCCCTCGTCGAGCTCCTCCGCGAGGCGGCGGGCGACGTGCACGACGGCCCCGGACGAGACCCCGCCCAGGATTCCCTCGCGGCGCAGCAGCTCGCGGACGGCCGCGACGGACTCCTCGTTCGAGACGAGCACCTTCCGGTCGAGCTTCGTGACGTCCAGGATCGGCGGCACGTAACCGTCCTCGAGCGACCGGAGCCCCATGACGGGGTCGCCCGGCAGCGGCTCGGCGGCGGCGACGGTGATCTCGGGGAACGACTCGCGGAGCCGCTCGCCGGCGCCCATCAGCGTGCCGCCCGTCCCGAGGCCGGCGACGACGACGTCGACCCGGTCGAGGGCGTCCGCGATCTCGGCGCCGGTGCCCTCGTAGTGCGCCCGGGGGTTCGCGAGGTTCGCGTACTGGAACGGCACGAACCAGCGCGGGTCGGACTCGGCGAGCTCGAGCGCGAGGCGGACGGCCCCGTTCGAGCCCTCGGCCGCGGGCGAGAGGACGAGCTCCGCGCCGTAGAGGCGCAGCAGCCGCTTGCGCTCGTCCGTCGCGTTCTCGGGGAGAACGCAGGTGAGCGGGTAGCCGCGGAGCGAGGCGACGAGCGCGAGCGAGATGCCGGTGTTGCCGGAGGTCGGCTCGAGCAGCGCCCGGCCCGGCTCCAGCTCGCCGGACGCCTCGGCGGCGTCGATCATCGCGAGCGCGACCCGGTCCTTGATCGACCCGGTCGGGTTCTGACCCTCGAGCTTCGCGTAGACCTGCACGCCGGGCTTGGGCGCGAGGCGCGTCAGCTCGACGAGCGGCGTCCCGCCGACGAGGTCGAGCAGGCTCGACGCGACGAGGCCGCGCCGGCGGGCGCTCCCCGCCGGGGCCGCGCCGTCGGGTGGCGGCACGGGTGCGCCGCCCGCCATCGCGGGCAGCAGGATCACGGTCGCGCCCGGCGAGACGGGCGTGTCGAGCCCGTCGAGCGTCCGCACGTCCTCGCCGCCGAGGTAGACGTTGACGAAGGGCGCGATGCCGCCGTCGGCGAGGATCTGCGGCCCGAGCGCCGGATGGCGGTCGACGAGGTCGTCGATCACCTCGCGGACGCTCTCGCCCGACGCCTCGACCTGCCGGGCGCCGCCGACCTCGTTCCGGAGGGTGGGCGGGATGCGGACCGTGATCACGAGGCGTGCACCGCCGGGGCCGAGCAGAACTCGACGTAGTCGACGTACTCGGTGATCGTCGGCGACTCGCCGCAGACCGGGCACTCGGGGTTCCGCCTGATCGCGACCTCGTCGAAGGTCGTGTGGAGCGCGTCGAAGAGCAGGAGCCGGCCGGCGAGCGTCTCGCCGACGCCGAGCACGAGCTTCAGCGCCTCGCTCGCCTGGAGCGAGCCGACGATCCCCGGCAGGACGCCGAGGACGCCGCCCTCCGCGCAGCTCGGCGCGAGCTCGGGCGGAGGCGGGGAGGGGTAGAGGCAGCGATAGCAGGGGCCGTTCCCGGGATGGAACACCGTGACCTGGCCCTCGAAGCGGTAGATCGAGCCGTGGACGACGGGGATGTCGTGCCAGATCGACGCGTCGTTGACGAGGTAGCGCGTCGGGAAGTTGTCCGTCCCGTCGACGATCACGTCCCAGCCGTGGGCGAGGATCGCCTCGATGTTCTCCGAGGTCAGCCGCTCCTGGAACGGCACGACCGTCACGTCCGGGTTGAGAGCCTCGATCGTGCGCCGCGCGGAGTCGACCTTCGGCTCGCCGAGCCGGTCGGTCGAGTGGACGATCTGCCGCTGCAGGTTCGAGTCGTCGACGACGTCCGGGTCGATGATCCCGAGCGTGCCGACGCCCGCCGCCGCGAGATAGAGCGACGCGGGCGAGCCGAGCCCGCCGGCGCCGATCAGGAGCACGCGCGACTCGAGGAGCCGGCGCTGGCCCTCCTCGCCGACCTCCGGAATGAGGAGGTGCCTGGCGTACCGGGCGCGCTGCGCCGGCGTGAGCGACGCGGGGATCGTGATGTCGTAGCCGTTGCGCTTCCAGTCCGTGTAGCCGCCGGCGAGGTTGACCGCGCGCTCGTACCCGAGCTCGTGCAGCGCGCGCGTCGCGAACACCGAGCGCGACCCGCTCTCGCAGTAGACGACGAGGAGCCGCTGCTTGTCCGGGACCAGCGCCTCGACCCGCGACTCGAGGTTGTTGCGCGGGAGGTGGAGCGCGCCGGGCAGGTGGCCCTCGTCCCACTCCTCGCGCAGGCGCACGTCCACGAAGAGGGGCGCGGCGCCGTCCTCGACGAGGGCGTGCGCGTCCGGCGTCGAGATCTCGTCGATCTCGCCGCGGGCCTCGGAGAGGAGCTCGCGATACGAAGCCATTACTTTCCGGAATATAGCGAGTCGGGGTCGGGCCGCGAGGCCGGCGGGCCGCGGACGGGACGGATGGGCCGACGCGGCCGCGGCTACCGTGCCGTCGTGTCGCCGCTCACCCGCGTCGTCGCGCTGACCGCAGCCGCCGCGGGCCTCGCCGCGGCGCTCGTCGTGGGGATCGTCTCGTTCCAGACCGAGCCCACCGGCCCGGCCGTGCCCGCAGCGTCCCCGCGGCCCGGCGCGCCGCCGCTGACGCTCGAGCTCGGCGTCCGCGAGGACCGCGAGGCAGTCGCGCTGCGGCGCGCCACGCGCCTCTACGCCGACGGCGAGCGGGCGCAGGCCCGGCGCACCTTCGCCCGGTGGCGCTCGGTGGAGGCGCGGGTCGGGCAGGCCTTCGCACGCTGGCCCGACGGGACGGTCGACCAGCTGAACCGCCTCGCCGGCCTCCACCCCCAGCGCGCCGTCGTGCAGCTCAATCTCGGCGTCGCGCTCTTCTGGGCCGGGCTCGCCGGAGCCGAGGACGCCTGGCGCGCAGCTGCCGACTCCGAGCCCGACTCGCCCTACGCCGTCGCGGCGGGCAACCTGCTCCATCCGGAGTACGCCCGCGGCCTCCCGCTCTTCGTCACGACGGTGCCGCTCCCCGCGGGGCTCGACGACCTGCGGCCGGCGGCCCAGCTCGACCTCCTCCGCCGCGGCGCCACGACCGCGGAGGGGAAGCTGCTCTACGGCGTCGCGCTGCAGCGGCTCGGGATGCCGCGCTCCGCGGAGCGGGAGTTCGCCGCCGCAGCGCGCCTGGCGCCCGGGAACGTCGAGGCGCAGGTCGCCGCCGCGGTCGGGCGCTTCGACAAGGCGCGCCCTGCCGAGGCGTTCTCGCGGCTCGGCCCGCTCTCGCGCCGCTTTCCCGAGAGCGCGAGCGTCCGCTTCCACCTCGGGCTGCTGCTCCTCTGGGCGGGCGAGGTGCGCGAGGCGCGGACGCAGCTGACCCGCGCGACCCGCGTCGAGCCGGGCTCGCCGCTCGCGCAGCAGGCGCGCCGCTACCTCGACGAGCTCGACAAGGCGGGGGTCTCGTGACGCCGGGCCGGCGGATTCTTTGCGGATCGGCCCCGCCGCGGCTACCGTGTCGGCGCACGCAACGAAGGGGGCGGTCCTGAGCGCGCCAGCGCCACATCCGCAGGGAGCGAGCACGGCCCCGGAGGCGGCACTCCGGTCGGAGGAAGGCCAGGCCCTTCTCGAGGCAGGTCGCGCACGCGGCAGCCTCAACGCCGACGAGCTCGCGCTCGCGCTGGACGAGCTCGATCTCGACGCGACGCAGCTCGACGCGTTCTACGACGCGCTCGACGAGGAGCAGATCGAGGTCGTCGTCCCGGCCGAGGAGGCCGCGGAGGAGGCGGAGCGCGAACGGGCCTGGGAGTCGGCCGAGGCGGAGATCTCGACCGACACGCTGCAGCTCTTCCTCAAGGACATCGGCAAGGTCCCGCTCCTCACGGCCGCGCAGGAGGTCGAGCTCGCGAAGCGGATCGAGCGCGGCGACCACGGCGCGAAGCAGGCGATGGTCGAGGCCAACCTGCGGCTCGTCGTCTCGATCGCGAAGCGCTACCGCAACCAGGGGCTGCCGTTCCTCGACCTGATCCAGGAGGGGACGATCGGGCTCGTGCGCGCCGCCGAGAAGTTCGACTGGCGCAAGGGCTACAAGTTCTCGACCTATGCGACGTGGTGGATCCGGCAGGCGGTCGCGCGCGCGATCGCCGACAAGGGCCGGACGATCCGGATGCCGGTGCACGTCGTCGAGAAGCTCAACAAGATCAACCGCTCGGAGCGGAAGCTCCGCGCCGAGCTCGCGCGCGAGCCGAGCGCGGCAGAGATCGCGGTCGACCTCGACCTGCCGCTCGAGG
>DASTKY010000172.1:0-5850 GCA_035715495.1 Gaiella sp.
CGACCTCCGCGTCGACGACGCCGAGCGGCCGCTCACCGAGCTCCGGCGCCTGTTCGGCCTCCACCAGGAGCTCTTCGGTCAGACGCCGCGCTCGCGCTGGATCGCGGTCGACGACGGCCTCCGTCGCGAGATCGCCGACCGGCTCGCGGTGCTCGGCTACGAGCGGCTCGAGGACTGGGCCGGCACCGCCAACCTCGAGGAGCGCGTCGAAGGCGAGGACGAGGTGGATCCCGTCGTACTCGACGCGCTGCGCCGCGCCTCGAACTGAGTCACCTCAGAGGACGCGAACGACGACCTGCACGTCGGGCGTCGCAACTGCGACGCTGCCGTAGAGCGGTCACCTGCGTTTGAACTGCTCGACGAGGTGCCTCGCCTCGTCCTCTCCTACATCGTCGAGGTCGAGCTCGAGCCGGACCGAGGTGAACACGGTCACGTCCTCCCGAACCGGGTGGTCGGGATCGATCTCGCCCGCGATCCTGGCGCGGACCGCGCCGACCGCGGTGCCTTCGTTGCGGGCCAGCACCTGCACGAGCTCGACGCCGCAGCTCGCGATCCCCGCGAGGAAGAGCTCCGCTGGAGTCACCGCCTCGCCCGGGCAGCCGTTGTGCACCGGGCCGTCGGCCACGAAGTGCTGGTCCCGGCACGTCCAGAGGACGCGTCCGAACACGTCCGTCGAGCGAGCGTCGACCTCGTAGCTGCGGACCGCACTCACGCCGACAGTCTTCCCATGCGGGCCGGTCCAGGTCAACCGTCGCCGGGGAGCCGCCGCCCGGCCGCGAGCTCCCGGAACGCCGGCACGGGGTCGTAGTCCGGACGAGCGACGACGAGCACCGCGCCGTGCTCGGGGCCGGCAAGCGCGGAGACGAGGAGCTCGATCCCGACTGCGAGCGCGAACGCCTTGTGCGCCTGCTCGCCGCCGAACGGGACGAGGTCCTCGGGCCGCGCGGCTCCCGCCAGGACGGCGCCATGCGTGACGGCTCCCATCGATGCATCCGCGACGACGGGACTGCCGTCGCTCGACGGGATCGCGATCGCGAGCGGGTTCGTGCCGGTGAGCGGCGCACCGCCCTCCGGCGGCGGCAGCCGGCGCGGCGAGGTCGCGGTGAGAGCGGCGACGAGGCCGCCGTCGGCGAGCCGCCGCGCCCAGTACCCGAGCACGCCTGTCGGGAAGCAGCGACGCGCGACGACGACGCGTGCGCGCTCGGGCGGATCCGCGAGAGTGGCGCGCACGATCTCCTCGAGCACGAGGTAGCCGAGAGCACCGTGACCGTCCCAGCGCTCGAACCCCTCCTCGGACTCGATGAGGAGCGGTCGAGCGTCGGGATCGAGCTCGATCGTCTCGAGCCAGGCGACGCGCATCAGCCCGTGCCACGCCTTCCCGTGCGCATCGGCGTACTCGAAGTGCGCCAGGAGCGCGTCGGCCGCGGGCGGAGCGAGGCCGAGAGCTGCGAGTCGCTTGCGGGCCTCGTCCGAGGTCATCGGCTTGCGAAGGCTCGATGGCTGAAGCGCTGCACGGGCCAGCCACGTTCCGAGGCGACGCGGCGAAGCGCCCTGTCCGGATTGACCGCGACGGGATGACCGACGGCATCGAGGAACGGGACGTCGGAGGACGAGTCGGAGTAGGCCGTCGAGCGCGCGAGGTCGATTCCCTGGTCGCCGGCGAGCTCGCGGAGCGCGACGGCCTTGGCATCCCCGTACAGCCGTCGCTCGAGCCTCCCGGTGTACGCCCCGTCGAGCACCTCCGCGCGCGAGGCGATCGCACCCTCGAACCCGAGCCGGCTCGAGATCTCCTCGACGACCTCCTGCAGCGCCGCGGACGCGATGTACACGCGCTCTCCGCGCTCGTGGTGCTCGGCCGCACGCTCGAGCGCCTCGCGGTAGACCAGCGGCTTCAGTACCGGCTCCCACGCCTCCGCCGCGATCTCGCGCATGAGCGTCACGGGGAGTCCGCGGAGGATCGCCATGGCGCTGTCGGCTGTCTGCCCCACGCGCGCGTTGCCGGCCCCGAACCTGGCGAAGACGAGCTGCGCAGCCGCGGCCCTCGCGAGGTCGCGCCGCCGGATCAGGCCGCGCGCACGGAACGGCTTGGCGAGGGCGAGGGAGCTCGAGCGGGAGATGAGCGTCCGGTCGAGATCGAAGAACGCCGCCGCGCGCACGCGGCGACCCTACGACAGGACGGTGAGCGGCTTGCGGATGACGCCGGCCCGCGACGCGGCGACGGACTCGGCGAGCGCCGCGATGGCCGCAGCCGCCTCGGAGTCGGGCGCCACCTCGGCAACCGGCGAGCCGGCGTCGGCAGCCTCCCGCATCACCGGGTCCAGCGGGATGCGAGCGAGGAGCGGGACGCCGATCTCGTCCGCCAGCGCCTGACCTCCTCCCGAGCCGAACAGCTCCTGACCCGTGCCGACGAGGAACGACATGTTCTCGACCGCCCCGATCACACGCATGCCCGTCTTCTGCGCCATCTGCGCAGCGCGGACGGCCACCTGCTGCGCCGCGGGCTGCGGAGTCGTGACGACGAGCGCCTCGGCGCGCGGCAAGAGCTGGCCGAGTGACATGGCGATGTCGCCGGTCCCGGGCGGCATGTCCACGAGCAGCGTGTCCAGCTCACCCCAGTGGACGTCGGAGAGAAACTGCTCGAGCGCCTTGTGGAGCATGGGGCCGCGCCACATGATCGGTGCGTTCTCCTCGAGGAAGAAGCCGATGGACATGAGCTTGAGATCGCCGCGGACGGGCGGCACGATCATCTCGTCGACGGCGATCGGCTTCTGGTGGACGCCGAGCATGTGCGGGATCGAGTGCCCGTAGATGTCGCCGTCGAGCACGCCGACCCGTTCGCCGAGCTCCGAGAGCGCGTACGCGAGATTGGCGGTGAGAGTCGACTTGCCGACGCCGCCCTTTCCCGACGCGACGGCGACGACGCGCGTGCCGGGCGACAGGGAGATCGTCCGGTCGGCCGAGTGCCCGCCGCGGAGGCGTGAGACCAGCGCCGTCTTCTCCTCCGAGGTCATGACGTCGAAGCCGAGCTGGACGCGTGTGACGCCCGGAACCTCGCCGACGAATTGCGCCACCTGCTGCTGGAACGAGTCGCGGAGCGGGCAGCCGGCGACCGTGAGCGCAATGGTCACGGACACGGCGCCGTCGTCCTCGACGAGGACGTCGCGGACCATGTCGAGCTCCGTCACGGGACGGCGCAGCTCGGGGTCGATGACGTTCTCGAGCGCCTTCAGGATTGCGTCGCGATCCGGCCTCATCGTGGCGAGCGTAGCAGCGGCCTATGGCTTGCCCAGCGCGTCGGCGAGCTCGCGGACGAGCTCCGGAGAGCCGGCCGCTGCGACGCGTGAGCGCACGACGAGATCGAGGGGTGCAGCGACGAAGGGCGGATCCTCGAACAGCTCGATGGCGAGGCCGCACTCGCGGACGAGCAGCTGCGCGGCGGCGATGTCGACCGAGCGGGCGGCCTTGAGCGAGACGACGCCGTCGACGCGCCCGGCGGCGAGATGGCACAGCGAGAGCGCGAGCGAGCCCATGACCCGGAGTCGGCCCGCGATCCCGACGGCATGGGCCACCCGGTCGGCGATCGCGGGTGTCGTCGTCCCCTCGAACGAGAGGATCTCGATCGTGTCCTTCGGCCGCTGGGCGCCGAGAGCCACGCCGTCGAGGTAGGCGCCGCCGCCACGCTCGGCGGTCCACTCCTCACCCGACCCGAAGTCGTAGACGTACCCGAACGCGACGTCGCCCATCGTCCCGCCCTCGGCGACGGCCAACGAGAACGAGAAGAAGGGGATGCCGCGCTTCGCGTTGACCGATCCGTCGATCGGGTCGACGACGACGGTGCGCGGACCGCCGGTACCGAAGGAGCGGGTGCCGAGCTCCTCGGAGACGAGGACGAAGTCCTGGCTCAGTGCGGAGAGACGCTCGACGACTGCGTCCTCCGCCGCCTGGTCGATCGCCGTCGTGTCGTCGCCGCCCTCGCCGAGACGCAACACCGGCTCCCGCTCGGCGCGCGTCGGGAGGCGTTCGAGAACGCCGCGGATGTCCGCGACGCAGAGCCGGCATGTGTCGAGCCACGGCGTCACCGGTCGAGTGGATGGAAGAGGAGCCCCGACAGCGGCTTGGGGAAGAAGTACGTGCTCTTCTGGGGCATCCGTTCCCGGCGGCGCGCCACGGCGAAGACGTCGTCGACCCGGGGGTCGCGAAGGAGGTATGCGACGTCGGCGGCTCCGCCGTCGACCGCCTCCACCGCTTCCTCGAGACGAGGCGTGTAGCCGATCCCCGAGAGCCCGTGGCGGTCGACGAGCTCCGTGTCGAGTTGGCCTTCGGGACCACGCACGACCTCGACGTGCCCGCGCCTGTATGCGATCGCGGCGGGGCGGGCGTACGGCTCGTCGTCGAGAACGCGCAGCGCGACGTCGAGGTCGGCGCACGGCTCTCCCTCGCGCAGCCCCTCGAGGTCGGGCCTGCCTGCGAACACGCGATGCGTCGGAAAGACGTGCAGGCCGGCGTCGTCCTTCGACACGACCAGCACCATGATCGAGACGTCCTCGCGGATCTCCCGGGCGAGCTCGACCGCCGCCTCGTAGCGGTGATGACCATCGGCGATGAGCAGCTGCCCCGGCACGTGTGCCGGGGCCTCCACGCGCCACAGTCGGGTGCCGCCGACCTCGACCTCCGGCTCCGACGAGGGCGTCTCGAGCGGGAGCGACGCGTCTGTGAGGAGAAGGATCGGCTCTGGCTGCACGCGGGCGGCCCGCAGCACGGCGAGCCGTTCGTCTCTGATCTCGGCATGCGTCCGCTCGTGCGGAAGCACCGTTCCCGACTCGTACGGCTCGGCGGTGATGGCGACGATCAGGCCGTGCCGCTCGCGGGTGACGCCGTCGGGGCCGACGTACCGCTCTACCGCGATCCACGCGCCGGCGTCGCCGTCCCGTTCGAGGATCCCCTCGGCGAGCCATTCCCGGTACAGACCCGCGCCCTCCTCGGCGGACTCGGGCAGCGTCACGTGGATGACGTTGTAGGGGCTGCGGGTGTACAGCTCCGCCCGCTCCTCGTCGTCGACCGCGTCGTACGGGGGTGCGACAAGGTCCGCCAACGAGCCGGCCGCGCCGGCATAGCGGACGGCGCGAAACGGCTGGACGTCGGCCATCGCGGCGAGCGTACCAACGCCCAATTCTCCATAGACTCGGGACGTGACGACGATCGCCGAGCTCGCCGAGGACAGGACCGTCGAGGGCGTGTTCGCGGTCACGAAGAAGGAGCGCCGACGCACCCGTAACGGCGCTCCGTATCTCGCGCTCGAGCTCGCCGACGCAAGCGGTCGTGTCGAGGCCCGCGTGTGGAACGACGTCGACCTGCTCGACCAGCGTTTCGGGGAGGGCGACGCCGTGCACGTGCTTGGACGCGTCGAGCGCTTCGGAGGGAAGCTTCAGGTTCAGGTGCGCGCGGTCGAGCCGGCAGAGGAGACCGACCCGTCGACCCTGACTCCGTCGCTGCGCCGTGACGCCGACGAGCTGGACGGCTTCTTCGAGTTCCTCGCGTCGGAGATCGCGCACGAAGGCCTCGGCGCGGTGGTCGACTCGTTCGTCCGGGACCCGGCGATTCGGACGACGTATCGGGCTCTCCCCGCCGCCGGCGCGGACGGGCATCACGGATACGCGGGCGGCCTGCTCGAGCACACGGTCGGCGTCGCGACGCTGTGCCGCGAGACCGCACAGCTCCATCCCCGCCTCCGTCACGACCTGTTACTCGCGGCGGCGCTCCTCCACGACCTCGGGCGCATCCGGGAGCTGGGAAGCGGCCCCGCCTTCCGCCAGACCGAGGAAGGCCGCCTGCTCGGACACGTGCACCTCG
>DASTKY010000173.1:0-4793 GCA_035715495.1 Gaiella sp.
CCCGAGCGCGCGCGACTGCTGATCGGGCTCGACGTGGCCGACGACGAGCAGCGCGCGATCCTCGACGGCCTCGGCTTCGACCTGGACGGCTGGGACGTGACCGTGCCGACGTGGCGAGCGCGTGACGTCACGCGCGAGGTCGACGTCGTCGAGGAGGTCGCGCGGGCCGTGCTCGACCGCGTGCCGCACACCATGCCGCTCCGCCGCTACGTCGCCGGCCACCTGACGCCCGAGCAGCGGTTCCGGCGGGCGCTCGAGGACGTCCTCGTCGGCGCCGGCTTCTCCGAGGCGTACACCTGGAGCCTCACGCCGTCGGACCCCGACCCGCGTGCGCTCCGGCTCTCCGAGCCGATGAGCGGCGAGCACGCGGTGCTGCGGACGACGCTGCTCCTGGGTCTCGTCGAGGCGGCCCGCGTCAACGTCGACGCGGGCAACGCACCGGTGCGCCTCTTCGAGCTGGCGCGCGTCTACCTGCCGACGGCGGACGGCGAGCTCCCCGAGGAGCGGTGGCGGGTGGCAGGCGTCGCCTCCGGCGGCTTCGAGGCGGCGCGGGCGGCGGTCGAGGCGATCTACGCGGCGTTCCACATCCCGCTCGAGGCGCGGCGCGCGCAGCGGGAGGAGCTGCATCCGGGCAAGGCTGCCGAGACGGACGCCGGGTGGTTCGGCGAGCTCCACCCGACGCACCTCGAGGGGAGCTGGGGCGTCTTCGAGCTCGACGTCGAGGCGCTGATGCAGCCTGTCCCCGAGCGGATCCTCTACGACGACGTGATCACGTTCCCCGCCAACCGACAGGACCTGGCCGTCGTCGTCGACGAGGACGTCGAGGCGGGCGCGCTCGTCGCGGCGGCGCACGAGGCGGCCGGCGCGACGCTGCGCGAGGCCCGTGTCTTCGACGTGTACCGCGGCGACCAGGTCGGCACCGGGCGGAAGTCGGTCGCGCTCCACCTCGCGTTCCAGGCGCCCGACCGCACGCTGACCGACGCGGACGCCGCGGAGGCACGCGACCGGATCGTGGCGCTCCTCGCCGAGCGCCACGGCGCGGTGCAGCGCGTGTGAGCGGGCGAAATCCGATCCACGGCAGAGCGCGTACTGAGCGTGTGATGGGGAAGTGGGTCGGACTCACGCTGGTCTTCGCCGCCGGGCTCGTGGTGGCCGCGGTGGCAGGCGCGGCGGACACGAAGCTGACCGGGGTCGTCGGCCCGGGCTTCACGATCTCGCTCGTCGACGCGCAGGGGCAGTCGGTGACGCGGCTCCCCGCGGGCGAGGTCGACATCACGGTCGACGACCGCGCGGCGGATCACAACTTCCATCTCCGCGGTCCCGGGGTGGACTTCTCGACGGGGGTCGAGGAGATCGGTCAGCGGACGTTCACCGTCACGCTGCGGGACGGGAACTACACGTTCGTCTGCGACCCGCACGCCGGCCAGATGGCAGGCGCGTTCCAGGCGGGAACCGGCGGCACGACGACGCCGCCGCCCACGACGAGCCCGCCGCCGACCACCACCAACCCCGGCCCGACGCGGCCCGCCGCCTCGGCGCCCGTCGGCTCGACGCTCAACCTCACCGTCGGGCCCGGGTTCACGATCTCGCTCCGGACGCGCGCGGGGAAGAAGGTGACCGTGCTGCGGCCCGGCGGCTACACCGTCGTCGCGCGCGACCGGTCGAGCGCCCACAACGCGCGCCTTCGCGGCGCGGGCGCCTCGAAGTCGACCGGCGTCGGCTTCGTCGGGACGCGCACCTGGCGCGTCACGCTCAGAAACGGCCAGCTCGTCATCCAGTGCGATCCGCACAAGACGAGCATGCGCGCAACGGTGCGCGTCGTTTAGGGCAGATCCCGGCAGTCGCTCCCCGGCTCGCGACGTCTGAGCGAGAGGCCGTTGCGACCGTGATGCAGGCGCCTTCAGGGGTGTGCCCCGCCGCAGGCGGGGATCAAGCCGCGGGATTCGGCTTCTGCCGAGTCCCGCTTGGCGAACGGATCACAGCACTTTGCCGCCCACGTACCAGACGGCGCCCTGCGTGGCGACGTGGTCGACGTCGGAGAGCAGGCGCAGGACGGTGGCCCGCGCCGGGATCCCCTCGTCGTCGAGGCGCTCGAAGCACCGCCGCGCCATCGCCGGCGAGACGCCGTAGCCCGCACGCTGCGCGGCGCGGAACGTGAAGCCGTTGCGCGTCTTGTCGCGGGCCGGGTTGATCGGCGCGCAGAGGAGCGCGGCGCGGGGCAGGAGGGCGCTCGAGTCGAGCTCGAGGAAGCAGAGGAGGTCGCTCCAGTCCGTGGGCAGCTCGGCGAGCGCCGCGTCCCAGCCGGCCGCGACCGACCCGGACGCCGGGGTCGCGGCCTCGCTCTCGGGCGTCGCCGCGGCGGGCTCGGCGACGTCGACTGCATCCTGCTCGAGCAGCGACCAGACACGGCCTTCGTCGAGGCGGGCGAACAGCCGTCGCGCGGCCTGCGGCCCCGCCGCGCCACCCGCGCGCCGGACCGTGACGACGAGATGGTCGCCGACGTGGCCGACGCCCATCGGGCCGAGGATCCGCGCGGCCTCGGGCAGCTCGGCCGCCTCCTCGGTGCGCAGGCGGAGCGTGACCGTCTCCCAGTCGGAGGGGAGCCGCCGCTCGACCGCGTCCCACTGGTCCCGGAGCTTCACGCGGTCAGCATAATGACGCCCGTGATCCGGGTCTTCGCCCAGGCACGCCCCGCATCGCCGGCCGCTCCCCGCGTCGGCGGGAGGAGCTGATGGCGACCGAGGTCAAGCTCCCACGGCTCGGCCAGGGCATGGAGTCGGGGGTGATCGTCCGCTGGCTCAAGGCGGAGGGCGACACGGTCGCGAGCGGTGAGCCGCTCTACGAGCTCGACACGGACAAGGTGACGCAGGAGGTCGAGGCGGACGTCGACGGCGTCCTGCTCCAGATCGTCGTTCCCGAGGGCGAGGTCGAGGTCGGCTCGACCGTGGCCGTGATCGGCGAGGACGGCGAGAGCCCCGGCGCCGCGAAGCAGGACGTGCCCGCCGAGGAGGCCGAGCCCGCGTCCGGGACCGGCGCCGGGGCCGAGCCTGCCGCGAGCGCGCCCGCCGAGGAGGCCGACGACGAGGCCGAGCCCGAGCAGCAGGAGGAGGCGCCGGCCGAGCGCTCCGAGCCCGCTGCCGGGGAGCCGGCCGCCGCGGGGCAGGAGGGCGTCCGGATCAAGGCGTCGCCGCTCGCCCGGAGGATCGCGCGCGAGCGCGGGGTCGACCTGACCGCGATGTCGGGCACCGGGCCGGAGGGCCGGATCCTGGCCGAGGACGTGGAGCGCGCCGCCGCCGGCGGCGCCGTGCGGCCGGCGGCTGCCGCGGCCGTCGCTCCGGCACCGCCCGCCGGCGAGGTCGAGGTCGTGCAGCTCTCGTCCGTCCGCGCGACCATCGCCCGTCGCCTGACCGAGGCCTGGGCGGCACCCGTCTTCCAGCTCGCGGTCTCCGCGGACATGCGGCAGACGCTCGCGCTGCGCGAGCAGCTCGTCGAGCGTCTCGCCGAGGGCGACCCGAAGCCCACGGTCAACGACGTGCTCGTGAAGCTCGTCGCCGCTGCGCTCATGCGCCACCTGCCCGTGAACGCGACGTTCACCGGCACGGAGATCCACCGGCACCCGAGCGCGAACGTCGGGATCGCCGTGGCGGCGCCGCAGGGCCTCGTGGTGCCGGTCGTCCGGCAGGCGGAGCGCCTCACGGTGCAGGAGATCGCCCGGGCCCGCGCCGACCTCGTCTCGCGCGCCCGCGACGGCAAGCTCAAGCTCCCCGATCTCGAGGGCGGGACGTTCACGGTCTCGAACCTCGGGATGTTCGGCGTCGAGCAGTTCACCGCCGTCCTCAATCCGCCGCAGGTCGCGATCCTCGCGGTCGGCTCGGTGAAGGACGAGGCGGTCGTGCGCGGCGGAGAGCTCGGGGTGGCGCCGCTCGTCCACCTGACGCTCACCTGCGACCACCGGGCGATCGACGGGGCCGACGGCGCCGAGTTCCTCCAGACGCTGGTCGCGCTCGTCGAGCAGCCCGCGCTCGCGCTGTGACCGACGAGCCCTCCCCGATCGTCGTCCGGCGGGGCGGCGAGCAGGACGTGCGCTTCCTCCGCGACATGCTCCACCACGCGTACTACTGGAAGGAGCGCGCGCCCTCGACCGGGCCGGGGCCGGTCGCGCTCTACGTCAAGGCGTGGGGGCGCCGCGACGACACGGCCGTGATCGCGATCGCGGACGGCTTCCCCGTCGGCGCGGCGTGGTACCGCCTGTTCGGCAAGGAGCGGCCCGGCTACGGCTTCGTCGACGAGGAGACCCCCGAGCTCGCGATCGCCGTCGTGCCCAGCGCGCGCGGCCGCGGCGTCGGCACGAAGCTCCTCGACGCGCTCGTCGCCCGCGCCCGCGAGGCGGGGCACGCTGCGCTCTCGCTCGGCGTCGACCGCGACAACAACGGCGCGATCGAGCTCTACGAGCGGTACGGCTTCGAGCGGGTGGGGGAGACCGAGGACACGGTCACGATGCTCGCGCACCTCCAGCAGACACCGACAGAAGGGACCGAATCCGCATGAACGTCGACGTCGCCGTCCTCGGAGGCGGCCCGGCCGGCTACACGGCCGCGATCCGCGCTGCCCAGCTCGGGGCCAACGTCGCCTGCATCGAGCGCGAGCCCGCGCTCGGCGGGACGTGCCTCCGCGTGGGCTGCATCCCGACGAAGGCCTGGGTGCAGAGCGCGCACGCCTACCACGACGCGGGCGAGACGTTCGCGAAGCTCGGCGTGCAGGTGGGCGAGCCGACGCTCGACTTCGGCACCGTC